>JACIXS010000348.1 GCA_014360335.1 bacterium
ATTAAATTCTAAGGTTCCATCTTCAGTATATACTATAAGTTCCCCTTTTAGTATCATCTTGTCCCACTGTTCTGCCGTTAGAGAAAGTGTTATCTCTGGTTTACTCTTCCATTTAACCTTTCCCTCACCAGTGTATTTCCAGAACCCATTACGAATCTCCTTACTAATCATACTATAGAGAATTTCGTTATATCCAATCGTAAAGCTCAAAGATTTATCTAAAGAATATAGGGTATACTCTCCAAAGACTGACATACCTCTATCTATATAAGCTCTTACTCCTAGAAGGTAAAAATCTGTCTTCTCATAGGAAACTTCCATACCAGATTCGGTTAATATCTCTGTAAATATTCCATCGTTGTATGGCAATATCATAGAAATATAAGGTGTGCTTGTATCTATAGAAATAATCTCTTCTCCAACTGAAAACTTTATACCAGAACTGTACGGACCAAAAGGAATAGAAATCTCAGGAAGAACAATATCTTGAGATACCCTCAAATCCTTAAATGTTATTACCGTTGTTCGCCAATCTATTTCTATCTCTTTTGCCATTATATAGGGAAGTGACTGAGCTTCATATACGTTAAAATCTAGTCTTTCAGTGGAGAATACATCATAGAACTCTTCCTTATTATCTTTAAGTACCTTTACATCTCCAAATGCTATAACATTCTTACTAAGAAGATCTACAATAATCACATCTGCTGAAATTACGATACCACTATCTTTCCATACCGCCTTTCCTACACCTCTTATCTCCCAAATGGTAGGGAAAAAGTATACAAAATCTCCTTTAAGGGTGGTTGAAAAAACGATAGTTGGGGAAAATACAAATAGAACAATTAGAAGGAAGAATAACTTCATTTTATGGGACTACTTTAAACGTCCTACTCTCACTTTCTACAAAACTGCCATCTTCTCTATAACCTATTACCTTCCAAACATAAGTGGTTTCAACTGAAACTGAAGGGGCAGTATAGTTATACGAGGTCCCAGTAGTTGAATAAATATTTCCAGAGATTACTAAAGCAAAATTCTTTATACTATCATCATTAGTAAGCCACAAAAATGTTATAAGATCTCCAGGATGAAAGGTTGCATTATCTTCAGGGAACCTAAGTTTTATCCAAGTCGCCATATTTGCCTTAGCTATATTATAAAGTGTCACTAAACCTGCTAATATGGCTATACCAGCAATTGCATTTAAGACTGGAACAGCCTGGTTTATAAATGAAACCTCTGGAGACGGCGGAATATAAGCAATCCTTACAATGTCTCCAAGTCGTGGGTACTCATTCTCAGCTTTATAGATAACTTCTGCCTTACAGGTCTTCTGGCTTAGACTTGTCACCTTACCTTTTGCTATAAGATTATTGCCTCTAAATATACCTAATACAGTCCCCTCCACTATACCTATATCCTTTCCCAAGTCACTTTCAAACACATTTCCCTCCGCATATATAACTACACTGCTACTCCTCCACATATCATCCAATCTCTTAGATAGTATGGCTATAGCATTGAGAAACGCCTCTTTTTCTAGTGGCTTCCAATCTAAGACTGTTCCAGTAAAAGGAGAACTTAAAGCATTTGTCTCTAAGATAAATGCATCTGTATTTGTTCTTGTATCTTTTATTAGAAGCTTAACATTAGCACACACATTAGAGGTATTATGTTTGAACCTTACGTCAAAACTTGCTATACCCCAATATATTGATGTAGGAGTATCTCTACCAATCCTTTCCCAGTCAAAGAAGTTACTGGTAGAAAATATTGGTGCTACTATACTACTTAGTGACGTGTCTTCTTTTCCCTCTACGAAAACTCCCATAACCCCAATCTTTAACTTTCTCTGTTCACTAAGGGCATCGACTGGAAATAATTCAAAGATAAAAAAGATTATTATAACTATACTTAGAAACCTCCTCATTTTACCTCCTCTAACATTTTTTCTACGCTACTAATTATACCAGTTATTACCTGGTTACGCGAATATCCTCCCTGAATAAATGCAACATATGGAGGTTTTAATATTCCATCCGCACTAAATTCACCTGTGGAACCTTGGACAAATCCTCCCCCTGCTAGGATTACAGGGTCAGAATATCCAGGAAGGTCTTGAGGTTCGGGGATATACATAGAATTTACAGGACAAAACCTCTGTATACCCTGTAAAAACCTTATGAGCTTCTCTTTTTCTTTTAGGATAACTCTCTGAACTCCATCGCCCCTAGGTTCATTCCACTTAGGTAAGACATCAAAACCCAGTTTCTCCAATATGTAACTAACTATAGTTAATCCCTCTAGGGATTCTCCTATAAAGTGAGGGGCAAATAAGAGACCCTGAAGTATAGCTTTCTGAATTCCTAATGTTGGGCCTATGTCTCTTCCCTGTCCTGGGGCAGTAATAAAATCTCCTATCTTCTCTATGATTTCCCCTTTCCCCGCTATATATGCTCCTGTAGGTGCAAGATTCCCACCAACCCCTTTTATCAGAGAGCCCACTATAATATCCGCGCCAACTTCAGTAGGTTCCCTGTCTTCCACAAATTCGCCGTAGCAGTTATCTACAAAGATGACACTCTCTTTAAATATATCTCTTACAGTAGAAATTATCTTTGCTATCTCATCAATAGTTAGAGATTTTCTGTGCCAGTTATACCCACAGGAACGCTGTATAAATATAAGCTTAGGGATTTCTTTAACTTTAGACTTGATATATTCTATATCCTCTCTATACTCAAAAGGTATCTCTTGATATTCTATGCCCCACTCGGACATAGAGTTTATTACACTTTTTAGGGTATCGTATACCGGACCAGTAATAGAAAGTATCCCATCTTTTGGTCTTAGGAGGGCAAAAAGGGTACTAGAGATAGCATGAGTTCCTGAAATAATCTGGGGCATAACTATAGCTGACTCACTAGAAAAAGAAAGGGAGAACACACGTTCCAGTGCCTCCCTTCCTCTATCATTATACCCATAACCTGTTCCTATAAAAGAGACTACATACTCATCTATGCCTGCAGACCTAAAAGCAGAGAGAACCTTTAACTCATTCTTCCTCTTTACATTCTGTATCTCTCTTATCTTAGGCCTACAAACCTCTTCTGCCTCTTCAAGAAGCTTATCTAGATTCATTAATTACCTCTTATCCCTGCAGATTCCATCCTTTCTAGAGCTTCTTTTAATACAGATTCATCAACTGTTAGCGCTATACGGAAGTAACCCTCTCCGTTTTCTCCGTATCCTATCCCTGGAGGAACAACTATCCCTGTCTTCTCAAGCAGAAAGCTAGCAAACTCTATAGATGATTTGAAGTCCTTAGGGATAGGCACCCATAGATAAAAGGTTCCCTTAGGAGGTTTTATATCCCAACCAAGCTTCTTTAGACCTTCTACAAATATATCCCTTCTTCTGGCTATGACTCTCTTATTCTCTTCTACCACATCTTGTGGACCTCTAAGGGCAACTGTTCCTGCATATTGTATAGCCATAAATACGCCAGAATCAACATTAGTTTTTACTATAGAAAGCCCCTCTATTATATCTTTATTACCAACAACAAAACCAATCCTCCAACCAGTCATATTGTAGGTCTTTGATAAAGAGTGAAATTCTACCGCTATATCCTTTGCTCCTTTGACCTCAAGTATACTTGGTGCAACATATCCGTCAAATGTAACCTCAGAGTAAGCGTTATCGTGACAGAGAATAATATCATACTTCTTAGCAAACTCTACCGCAGATTCAAACACTGAGAGGTCTGCCACTCCTGCTGTAGGATTATTTGGATAGTTAAGGAACATTACCTTTGCCTTACGTGCTACCTCTTCGGGGATACTAGAGAAGTCAGGTAGATATGTATCAGGTTTCAAGGGAAATGTATAAGGTATACCACCAGCCAAGATAGTAGCAACCTTATATACAGGATATCCTGGGTCTGGTATTAGAGTAATATCTCCTGGGTCTACAAAAGCCAAGAATATATGAGCTATACCTTCTTTTGAACCTATAAGTGTTAGGACCTCTTTTTCAGGGTCTAAAGTAACGTTAAATCTCTTCTCGTACCATTCTGCTACAGCCTTTCTAAACTCTTTTGTTCCTTCGTATGGAGGGTATTTTTGATTGCTTACAATCTTGGCAGATTCGTATAGAGCATCAACTATATGTTGAGGAGTCGGAAGGTCTGGATCTCCTATACCTAGGCTTAAAACCTTTACGCCCCTTTTTATAGCCTCTTCCTTCTTCTTATCTATCTCTGCAAATAGATAAGGCGGAATATTATCCAATCTCCTTGCCTTCTTTATCATCTTTTACCTCCGTAATCTAGAATTTAGATATTCCTTATCTAGTTCTCCTCTAAATACCTCCTCCGCAGGACCTTCCATAAAGATCCCTCTTTCTTTATCCCACTCTATATTGAGTTTACCTCCTGGAAGGGTAACCTCTACTAAGTTATCTGTGTAATTATTTACTATACTAGCCACAGCCACAGCACAAGCCCCACTTCCGCAGGCAAGCGTCTCTCCTGCTCCTCTCTCCCAGACTCTAACAATGAGATGGCTCTTGTCTATTACCTGAACAAACTCTACATTAGTTCGATTAGGGAAGTCAGGATGATTCTCTATCTTAGGACCCAAATCCCTTAAAGGGATACTATAGACATCTTTTACAAAGTTTATTGCATGAGGATTCCCCATAGAGACCAGTGTAAGATTAAATCTCTTATCATCTAATATCAAAGAGTGAAACTTTATCTCCCTGGGTTGTCCCATATTTACCCTAACCCTAAATGGATTAGTAGAGGTTACCTCGCAATCAAGAACCCCTATCTTAGTTTCCACTCTAAATAGCTTCTTGGGGTCTTTCTTGTAACCATAAAGGGTGATACAGCGTATTCCATTCCCACACATCTCAGCCTCTGTACCATCAGGATTGAACATACGCATCCTAAAATCAGCAATAGACGATTCTTCATATATCAACAATCCATCAGAGCCTACCCCAAAGTGTCTATCACATAAAAGCTTAGCTAATTCGCTAATATCATATCCCTCCGTATCCTCTATTATGACAAAGTCATTTCCTATACCGTGAGATTTCACGAAACGCATCTTCTACCTCCTCGTAACCTATGAGTTTAACTCTTATCTCATTTCTAAACCAAGTGAGCTGTCTCTTTGCATACCGTCTTGTCTCTTTCTTTATCTCTTTTATAGCAGATTCTAAACTGTATATTCCCTGTAGATACTTTATTATCTCTCTATATCCCAAAGTTTGCAAGGAGGGAAGCTCTGGGCTATAACCCAAACTAAGTATATGCTTCGTCTCCTCTATAAGACCTAATTGTATCATCTTATCCACTCTCTCTTCAATCCTTTTATAGAGTAAATCCCTTGGAGGATTTAAGACAAAGTATACCACGTTATACTTAGGATAATCCGTATCAATACCTTTCCTATAATACGAGATAGGTTTACCTGTAGCGTAATAGACCTCTAGGGCTCTAGTAATTCTAACCTCATCGTTAGGACTTAATTTACTTGCTGTAACAGGATCCACCCTCTGTAACTCTTCATATACACTAGGAAGCCCTTCCTTTCTAACTTTCTCTCTTACCCTCTCCCTTATTTCTTCATCTACCTTAGGTGGAAAGTCTATATCCCTTATAACCCCCCTTATATATAAACCCGTTCCTCCAACAAGAAAAGGGATTTTTCCACGTGTATATATATCTTCTATACATCTCCTTGCAAGCTTTTGGAATTCTCCAGCAGACATAACCTCATCTGGATATATGATATCTATAAGATGGTGTGGAACTAAGTCTCTTTCTTCAGTTGTAGGTTTGGCTGTTCCTATGTCCATATATTTGTATATCTGTCTAGAATCGCAGGAGATTATCTCTCCATTAACCTTAAGTGCCCACTCTATAGCGAGCTGGGTCTTTCCACTTGCAGTTGGACCACCAATAACTATGACTGGTATCTTCATTTTAATACATCTTTGTATACTGCTTGAGTCTTTTCTACCATAACTTTGAATGTAAATTCTCTTATAAACCTATTATAACCGTTCTCTGCAAGTTTTTCTCTTAACCTTTCGTCTCTTATTAATCTTTCAATAGCAGAAGCCAATGCCTTAGTATCTTTTGGAGGGACAAGTATTCCCGTCTCCTCATCTTTTACTAACTCAGGGATACCACCTACATTTGATGCAATAACAGGCTTTTTCTCTGCATAAGCCTCTATAATTGATACTGGCAGGGACTCAAATAGAGAAGGTAGAACGAATATATCAAAATTGTTTATATAACTTCTGGCAAAGGGAAGTCCTCCAAGGAAAAATATATATCTCTTTATCTTAAGTCTCTCAACTAGAGACTCTAGTCTTCCTCTCTCTTCCCCTTCTCCTATTATAAAGAGTCCTACATCCTTAAATTTCTTAGTAATTAAATCTATTGCTTCAATAAGATAATTAATCCCTTTCCTTTTTATAAGGCTAGCGATAGTTCCAATCTTAAGCCCATCAAATTGAGGTAAAAATTTTCTCTCCTCTATAGTAGATATCCCATTGTATATAAGAGTAACCTTCTTTGGTTTTAGCCCAAATCTAATAAGAAGTTCCTTATCATTATTACACACTGCAATAACCTTTTCTGCCCATCTATTTCCCGCCATAGCGGTAAGTTTATAATCCCAAAGGGCTATAGAATTTCCGTAACCGTGACAGGTAATAATAACTGGAATAGAAGAAAGAATTCTCTTACTGAAGAAGGCAGGTTCATATCTCCCCTGTATATGAACCAGGTCCGGTTTAAAGTCCTTTAATATGCTCTTCAGCATATTTTTATACAATCTAACGTTAAAAGGTGTAAGACCTGGTAACTTCGTGTATGGTATTTTATTCTCCTCCAAAAGAGAAATCCCTAAACCTTCTGGTCCTGCCACTAATACTTCATATTCTGACCTAATACCTTTTATCAATTCAACAGTATGAACCTCAGTTCCTCCAAGATTCATAAACGGAAGAATATAGAGTATCTTTTGAGCCATAGACCAATTTCTTCATCCTCCTCTCTAGAAAATTTCTATAGACTATCTTACTCTCTCATAAAAGTTCGATATAATCGCCCCCATAAACCATAATATTAGACCTATATGTAGAGACCACATTGTACCATCGAAGAGTTGATGTCCAAGGTAAGCGGTAAGAGATGAGAGTAATACTAGAATAAGATTATCTTGAGTCTTTCTATAGAGGCTCAAGCCTTTTTTGTATAAACTTACTATGAAGGCAAAGAAGGATAAGAATCCAAGGGTACCCGTTTCTGCAAGAAGATTCAAGGGAAGGTTATGGGCGAAAGACATAGAAATTTCGTGTGCTTCTGGTAGTTTATACTTTGGATATACCAAAGAGAAGGTACCTATACCCGTTCCTATAATAGGATAGTCTAGAAATATCTTTATACTTGCCTTCCAGATATAGATTCTTTCCACTTTAGAACTACTATAGGGGTCTAATCGTGTATAGAAGAAGGACAGCAAGTTAGTACCTGTTAGGGTAGAATGGAAGGCAAAGATAGCAAGGGATAAAATAGCAAATAATAAAAGCATAACAACACTCTTTCTAGCCTTTTTATCACCAAAGACTAATAAAAATATTTCTCCTAAACATAATCCTACCCAAGCACCTTGAGACATACTTAGTATTAGACCAGATATGGTAAAGATAAAGAACAGGTAATGATAGACTTCACCTTTAGATAAGATACTCAACTGAACCATAGGTATAGCGGTTGCAAGAACAGTGCCTATCCCATTTTTCCCAAGAAATGGTGTATCTGCATAGGTTCCCTTGTAGAGATATCCAACAACACCTCCAAATGCAAGCATCGAAGACCCAAGGACAAAGTAATCTAACATTCTTACAGTATCATCTTTAGAGAGTTCTTCCTTTCTTAGAAATAGGTAGGTTATGTAAATGAGGGAAAAGACAGTAAAGTTTACCAAAGAGAAATTTCTGTATGAAGAAAATACTGCAGAAAGAAGAAAAGAAAAGAGTATCAGTGTTGGTAATATGTCAAATTTAAATCGCCAAGACCTTACTTTAAAGAACCTAGAAGCTAGATAGATAAGAAAACTTAAAGTTCCTCCTCCTAAACCTAGGAAGAAACTAAACAGATATAAGATATTCTTATCTAAAGCACCTCTTTTTTCTTCCATCCTTACAATATTCTAAATCTATGGATAATCAAATGTCTAATTTTGAGGCAGAATCTAGGTCCAAGTAGAGGATTGCATTCTTACATCTTCTTAGGATCGATGCTGGGCAAGACTCTTCTATAGGACCTAAGAGAGTATTTCTAACCGCTTCTGCCTTCTGTTTTGCTGGCACTATACAAAATATATATGGAGAGGAAATCAGTGTCGGGATGGTCATTGTTATTGCATACTTTGGAACTTCTTCTAAGGTCTTGAAACATCCATCATTAACCTGCTGTTGCCTACATTTCTCATCTAAATCTACTATCTTTACCTTCTTTGGGTCATTAAAATCTGCCACATGGGGATCATTAAAAGCTATATGACCATTCTCTCCTATACCCATACAGGTTATATCTAAAGGGTTCTCCTCTAATAATTTTGTAAGTCTCTCGCATTCTTCTTCAGGATTTTCTGCGTTTCCATTTATATAGAATACATTTCTAAAAGGTTTATTAGCAAATAGTCTTTCCCTAAGAAAGTTGGCAAATAACTGTGGAGCATCTGAAGGTAATCCTATGTACTCATCCATATGAAAGGCATTTATTCTATTCCATTCTAAATCTTCCCTATTTAGATAAGCCAAGAATTCGTTCTGAGATGGTGCAGCTGCAAAAACAACATTTATAATATCCTTCACTTTAAGAAGTTCCCTCATCTTTGAAGAGACATCGTAAGCAGATGCCTTTCCCATCTCATCTCGAGTATTATAGACCTTTACTAGTAGTTCATCGACCTTAAATTCCTTAAAAGGTATAACCATATTCTCACTCCTTCCTCCATTGTACTATTCTAGATAAAGCATAGTATCAAAAATCACTATTGTCAACATAGCACAAATTTAGAAATTTTATGGTACAATTAACTGCAGGAGGAGGAAACAATGAAAAATAATCTAGTAGGTAGAGTAGCTTTAATTACTGGGGCAAGTAGAGGGATAGGTAGAGCAATAGCTTTACTCTTAGGACAGAACGGAGTAAACCTAGCGGTAAATGCGCGTTCGGAAGAGTCTCTTTCTGTATTGAAAGAAGATTTAAATCCCTATGGGATAGATGTTCTTATCTGTCCAGGTGACCTTAAAGACCCAATAATACCGTCAATAATAATTAAGAAGGTAATAAATCACTTTGGCAGATTAGACATACTTATAAATAATGCAGGAGTAGCTCTGGCTAAACCTCTTACTGAAACAACGATAGAAGAGTGGGATACAATGATGGCGGTAAATGCCCGTGCTCCTTTTTTATTAAGCAAGGAAGCTATTCCTTACCTCAAGAGGTCAGATATTGCTACTATTATAAATATCTCCTCTGTAGTAGGCACAAAAGGATACGTAAATCAAGGGGCATATACCGCTTCTAAACATGCACTTATGGGATTTACTAAAGTGCTAGCCCAAGAGGTCTTCCAGGACGGTATCAGGGTTCACGTAATATCTCCAGGTGGAGTTGCAACGAGTATGATAGAGTTAACAAGACCAGACATAGACCCAGCAACGCTTATATCTCCCGAGGAAATAGCAGAGATAGTTCTATTTCTGCTTACCCACAGGGGCAATGCGGTTATAGATGAGATCAATGTTCGCAGATCTGCCACTCCTCCTTGGAGATAAGAACAGACTATTCTACTTTTTCCCCTTTTAGCGTATATTCGCTTGCCTCTTTTATCCTTACCTTTACTATTGTTCCAGGTTCTATCTTTTCATCTATAACAACTACCTTATTAGTCCTAGTTCTCCCCCTTGACTGATTCGGAAACTTAGTCTTAGCTTCCTCTATAAGAACCTCTTGAATAGTACCTATAAGCCTCTCATTTAATTCTTTTGATATCTCATTCTGAACCTGATTAAATATCTCATATCTTCTCTGCTTTACTTCATATGGTAGGTCTGGAAGTTCTGATGCCTTAGCCATAGGTCTTCTGGAAAATATAGCTGAATATACCTGGTCAAACTTTATCTCTTTTATAAATGCTAAGAGCTCTTCAAATTCCTCTTCTGTCTCAGTCGGATAACCGATTATTATATCTGTAGTTAGAGCTATACCTGGTATTGCATTTCTAACCTTCTCTATCAGTCTCCTATACTGGTCCTTTGTATAGTTCCTATTCATAAGTCTAAGTATCCTGTCATTTCCTCCCTGGACAGGAAGATGCAGGTGTTCACATACCTTAGGAAGTTCTGCCATAGCCTTTATAAGCTCATCAGACATATCCTTCGGATGTGACGTGGTAAACCTAATCCTTTCTAGGCCCTCTATATCATTAAGTCTATAGAGGAGTTGGGCAAAGGTCATCTCTCCAGGGATATCTTTTCCATAGGAGTTTACGTTCTGTCCAAGTAGGACTATCTCCTTTGCCCCTCTTGCCACAAGTCCCTTTGCCTCTTCTATGATTAACTCACTAGGTTTACTCCTCTCTCTCCCTCTTACATAAGGAACTATGCAATAACTACAGAAGTTATTGCACCCCTCCATAATCCTTATAAAAGAAGATACCTTTGCCTTTTCAGGCAAAACTATCTCCCACTCAGTCTTCTTCTCTTCTACGTAGAGTCTTTTACCATCATTTAGAAGTTCTGGGATATTGAGAAAGTCAAATGTTCCAACTACCTTATCTACGTATGGAAATCTCTCTAATATCTTTTCTTTATGAGCCTGTGCATAACAACCAGCCACCACTATAATAGGATTACCTTTTTCTTTCAGTTTCTTAAACTCTCCTATTCTTCCTTCTATACGAATTTCAGACCGCCTTCTAACAGAACAGGTGTTTAAGATGATGAGATCTGCAAGTTCTGGCGAATCCACCTCTATATTCCCATTTTTCTTCAAAAGAACCGCTAGTTCTTCGCTCTGTTTTTCATTCATCTGACATCCAATAGTCCATATGTAGAACTTCATAGTCTCTCTTCCACCTTGGTTAAGTCTCCAAAAGGAGCAAATAGCCTATAAGTTTCTTTCAACAGAGAAAGCCTATTATTCCTTATCTTCTCATCATCTACCATTACAAAGACATTCTTGAAGAATCTATCTAGCATCTCTACTAATGGTAAGAGTGTTTCATACCTTTCTTCTAATGAACTCATATCTTTAGGGAAATCCTTTATAAATCTATATAGATTCTCTTCGTCTTCTATTTGGAAATAGCTAGGATCACAGGCTGGTAAATCTTCTACATCTTTAGTAATCCTATAGCATCTCACTGCAGAGGTTATAAATAGAGGAAACGAATCTTTAATAGATAGCTTCTGTAACGTGAGTGCAGTATTGGTAATCTTTGCTACTGAGGTAGTATCAAGCCCTAAAGCTGACTCTACTAGGTCTCGCTTTATCCCTCTATTCAAAAGATAGGCGTATAACCTCTGAGTTAGAAAGTTCCAAACCTCATTTTTATCTTTACATTCGAGTATATCCATAATGGGTCCAAGTTCCACATCTATATCATTGTCTCCCAACAGAGAGACCAATGTATAGGCAGACTTTCTAAGACCATAGGGGTCCTGAGATCCAGAAGGGATATAACCTTCATTAAAGTGAGAAACTATATCATACATCTTTTCAGATATAGCCAAAAGTTTAGCACCTAAAACTTGAGGATTCTCACTCTCATGGTAGTATATACTCTTCCAAACTTCTTCCTTCTCATTGAGCCTTGCGTATATTCCACCCATAATCCCATGTAACTCTGGGAATTCTTTTACCATCTCTGTAGTTCTGTCGGTCTCACATAAGTCAAGAGCGGTATTAAGGTCGTCTTTAATATCATAGAGTCTTAGCGCATCGATTAGATAATTTAGGACCAGCCTCATCCTCTCTACCTTATCTTTCAGTGTCCCTTCCTCTCCAGGTAGACTTATCTTCTCTAAATCTTTTATCCTATCCTTTAGAGGTATAGAGGTGTCTCTTTTATAGAAAAACTTTGCATCGCTAAATCTAGCTGATATAACTCTTTCATTCCCTCGCCTTATATTTTCTTCTGCTTTATCTCCCATATTGCTCACTATAATGAACCCGTTATATAAAGATCCATCCTTCTCTAAAGGGATATATCTCTGGTGGTGTATCATAACAGTTGTAAGTATTTCTCTTGGTATCTCTAGGAATTCTCTAGAAAATTCTCCAAGTATTATAAATGGAAACTCTACCAGGAAAGTTACCTCATTCAGAAGGTCCTCAGTAAGTATGGGTTTTGCCTGAATCTCGTAGGCTCTCTTTTCTACCTCTTTCAATATATAGTCTCTTCTCTCTCTATGGTCAAACATTACAAAAGAAGACCTTAAAGTGTCTTTATAATCTTCTACCGCTTTTATCTCTAAGGGTCCTGGAGCTAAAAATCTATGGCCATAGGTATATCTATCTGACTTTACACCTGCCAATTCAAACGAAATCACTTCATCATCTAAGAGTGACAATAGCCATCTTATAGGCCTAGAGAATAAAAACTTCGTATCTTCCCAATACATATTCCTTTGGAATTCAAGGGAACTTATTAGCTCTTTAGATAGCTGTCCTAGCAAGTCCCTAACAGGTCTTCCTCCTGTTCTTATATAGGCAAAGGCATACTCTCCCTGTGAAGTAGTTTCAAATTTTATGTCTTCTATACTACATCCCTGTCTTTCGACAAAACCTAACAAGGCTTTTGTTGGATGCCCATTACTGTCTAACGAGACATTTTTGGGTGGTCCCTTGACCTTTTTTATCTCATCCCTCTGTATGTCTTCTAACCCATAGATAAATAATACAAGCCTCCTAGGTGTTGCAAATACCTCTATATCTTTATAATCTATACGATATCTATCCAATAAATTTTTGGTTTTATCTTCTATCTGTTCTATAATATTGGGAAAGATTCCAGCTGGAAGCTCTTCGGTCCCTATCTCAAGAAGAAAAGTCCTCATACCAATTCTCCTTTCATCTCTAAGTATAGCCTTGCACATTCCCTTGCTAATGCTCTCACCCTACCTATGTATGATACCCTTTCTGTGTATGAGAGCATCCCTCCAGCATCTAAGAGGTTAAATATATGCGAACACTTAAGTGTGTGGTCATAGGCTGGCAAGACAAGTTTAAGCCCTAATAATCTATTAGCCTCTCTTTCACAATCATCAAAGAAATCCCTTAGTGTTCTATTATCTCCATTCAAAAGCGCATATTTGGAGAATTCAACTTCTTCTTGGAATCTTACATCCCCATAGGTAATATCATTATTCCAGAGTAGGTCAAACACGTTATCTTTCTCCTGGACATACATAGCTATCCTTTCCAATCCGTAAGTAATCTCTGCTGATACTACATCTACTGGAAGCCCTCCCATCTGCTGAAAATAGGTAAACTGGGTAATTTCCATACCATCAAGCCAGACCTCCCAGCCTAAACCCCAAGCACCAAGTGTTGGAGATTCCCAGTTATCTTCAACAAATCTTATATCATGCAGTAAAGGGTCTATCCCCAAAGCTTTTAAACTTTCTATATAGATATCCTGAACGTTAGAAGGAGCAGGTTTTAATATAACCTGTAGTTGATAGTATTTGCCCAACCTATTTGGATTCTCTCCAAATCTGCCGTCCGCTGGTCTTCTGCTTGGTTGCACGTATGCAACATTCCATCTCTCCTTGCCTAAAGCCCTGAAGAATGTATCTGGACTCATAGTTCCAGCCCCAACTTCCATATCGTACGGTTGAGTTATAATACAATTCTGTTCCTGCCAAAAATCTAATAATTTTAATATTACTTCTTGAAATGTCATACATTCACCTCTTCAGACTTAAGTCTTATATTTGTATGATAGATTCTAAAATTTGCTATTATATTCTCTATCTCTTCCATCAAATATTGTGGTATCTCTCTCTTTACAGCCTCACTCAACTTTATGATAGCATACTCTTTTAATAATGTAAGCACAGAATTAGAAACAGTTATAACATCATCCGCTTTCTCGATACAATCATTACATAAAACCCCGCCCATTGAGGAACTAAAACTAGTAATCTCTCTTCTTCCACAGATACATCTGTCCAATCGCATCTTATATCCAGCCAAAGCTAAGGCATTGATCCAGAAGAATATATATACCGAATTAATATTCTCATAATCATTCATAGCACTCATAGTTCCAAACAAAAGCTTAAATATTTCAGGACTTTCTTCGTTTTCTTGGACTATGTATTGGATAAATTCTATTATTCTACTCACAAGGAGATACTTTTTTATATCCCTTACAAGATTTGGAAACGTCTTTATAAGTTCGACCCCTTTAATAATATCAAAGGTCTTTCCAATATGTATCCAACACCTTACAAGATTAAAAGGCTCTAAACTTCCTGCCATTTTACTAGATATCCTTCTGGAGCTTCTAGCTACCGCTCTTAATTTACCCCTTTCTCTAGTAAGAAAGACAATTAATCTATCCTTCTCTCCGATATTCTCACGAGAAAGGATAATACCAGTAATATAATAGGAATTCATAGGAATATTATATCACAGTAGTTAGCTATAGACTAACTCTTCAACCCATCTAGCCTTCTTACGCCACTTCTCTTTTACCTTTACCCAAAGATCAAGATAGACCTTCTTTCCAAGGAGAGCCTCTAGTTCTTCTCTAGCTAAGGTTCCAATCTCCTTAAGCTTCTTACCATTCTTCCCTATAATGATACCTTTCTGGGAATCTTTCTCTACAAATATTATTGCTCTTATATAAAATATATTCTCTTTCTCATAAAATTCTTCAAGGGCTACCGCTATACTGTAAGGTATCTCCTGATAGGTGAGTAGGATAGCCTTCTCTCTTATAATTTCTCTTATCCTATCCTCTATAGGTTCTGTTGTCTTGGTATCGTCAGGATAGTACTGTGGACCTTCAGGTAGATATTTCTCTATAGTTTCTTCTAACTTATCTAAGTTCGTTCTATATAGAGCGGATATAGTAACAACTTCATCATAGTTGGTAATATTTATCTTATCTTTTACACTCTCAACCGGGTCACTATGTACTAGGTCACACTTATTTATTACTAGTATCTTTTTGGTGTTATACTTTGGTAAGACATATCTATCTATATAGATATCTTCATCTGTAATCTCTGTAACATCTACTAAAAAGAGAACAAGGTCTACATCATCTTCTAGGGCGGATATGGCATTTTTTACCATATATTCTCCAAGGTTATCCTTAGGTTTATGAATCCCAGGAGTATCTAGAAACATTATCTGTATATCATCCTTTGTGAGGATACCTAATATATTCTTTCTAGTAGTTTGGGGTCTATCTGAGATGATACTTATCTTTTCTCCAATAAGAGCATTTAAAAGTGTAGACTTTCCAACATTTGGTCTTCCAACAATCGTTACTAATCCTGACCTCATAGAAACCACCTATCTCTTAAATATGGAACCAAGAATAGTCTTACCACTTGCTAGAGCAATCCGGGTGATTGTAGGGTGAGACCTTAATAGGTCATCCATAGCATCGACAAATCTATCTAGGTCTTCCCGAGATATGATAAGAGGTGGCTCTAGTCTAATGACATTTGGATTATTGAGAGTATAGGCAGTTATAATATGATATCTATTGAGAAGTTCTCCAGCAACTAGAGAACCTAAATATTCGCTGGTTATCTTACTAACCCCACCGCCAGTAATCTTATCTAGGATTCCTCCCTCTGGCTGATAAAACTCTAGACCTATCATAAGACCTCTACCCCTTACATCTTTTATAATCTTGTATTTCTCTTTTAGGTTTAGCAATTTATTCAAGAAATATTCACCCTTTACCTTTGCTTGCTCAGGAAGATTCTCCTTTACTATTACATCTATGGTAGAGATACCAGCGGACATAGCCCAAGAGTTTCCACCGAAGGTTGATGTATGGAGTAAACATCTATCTAAACCACCATAACCCTTTTCCCATACTTCATCGGTAGAGATAGTAGCCCCTATTGGCATTATACCCCCACCTAAAGATTTAGCCAGACACATAATATCTGGCGTTACCTCTTCCCTCTGACAGGCAAACATATATCCTGTTCTACCAAAACCAGTCTGTATCTCATCGACTATGAGTAACGTTCCATACTTACTGCAGAGCTCCCTTGCAGACCTAAGATATCCATCAGGAGGAACAATAACTCCTCCTTCGCCTTGGATAGGTTCTACTATAAAACCAGCAACATCTCTAGGCCTCAATGCAGACTCTAATGCAGATATATCTCCAAATGGAATCTCCCTTACATCTTGTATTAAAGGGTCAAAGGGCTTACGATATTTTTCTCTTCCTGTAACGGATAAGGCTCCAAAGGTTTTACCGTGAAAAGAATTTGTACAGTATACAAATACCTTTCTACCTGTAGATATCCTCGCCAATTTAAGAGCAGATTCTACCGCTTCTGCCCCACTATTACAGAAGAAGGTATGCTTTAAACCTTTGGGAGATATCATTGCTAGGTTATGGGCTAATCCAGCAGAGAGTTTATTTAATGATGCCTGCAGGATATTAGGTCTATCCTTTACCTTCTCTATAGCAGATATTATATCTGGATGATTGTGGCCAAGATTCAGAGCTCCATAACCACCTAGAAAATCTGTATATCTATTCCCTTTATCATCCCAGATGTACGCACCCTGTGCCTTTACAAAGTTTTTATCAAAGTCTAAAAGGGATAAAAGTCTTGCAAGCCCAGGATTCACAAATTCTCTATGTAGACTTCTATTTGTCTCTCTATCAAAACTTAATATCTCTTCTAAGGTTAATAACTTTTCCATCATACTTTTATTATACTATAAATTCAAAACCAACTCTTCTATACTTACAGAAGCTATACTCTCTATCTGGCTCTGGCTCTCCTCTAACCACCTCCTATTTAGAAGAATCTGATACTCAACCTGATTTCTACCTGTCCCTCCATAGGTATCCCTTCTAGTTACAGCATTCTCAAATGAAAAGAAGTCTTCTGGAAGCTCTAAAAACTCTTCATGGAATTTTCTCCATTCATCCTTGCTTAGCTCGCTAAAGAGTTTATTATGTTCTTGGCAATAAAATACTACATTTCTAACTATATGATGAGCAGACCTGAACGGAATTCCTCTATTTACTAGAAAATCTGCTAGGTCTGTTGCTAGCAAAAATTCATTCTCTAGATTTTCTCTTATCTTCTCCCTATCGAATTCTATATTCTCCAACAAACCTTTAAAGACTCTAAGCAAGATAAGGAAGGAATGAGAAGCCCTAAAGATAACCTTTTTATCTATCTGTAGATCTCTATTGTATGTAAGAGGTAAGCCCTTCATCATAACTACAAGTGTGTCTAGATATCCTAGATACTCACCTACTGAACCTCTTACTAACTCTGCTATATCTGGATTCCTCTTCTGCGGCATCATACTGCTTCCAGTTGTGTAGCCAGGGTTTATCTTTACAAATCCAAAGAGAGGATTACTCCATATAACTATTTCTTCCCCAAATCTACTCATATGAATAGAGGTAACGAGCATATTGAACATGTATTCCAATAAATAATCCCTGTCACTTACAGTGTCCATACTGTTAGCGGTAGGCTTATTGAATCTCAAAATCTCCGAGACCAAAAATCTATCATAAGGGAAATCTAATCCAGCTAACGCGCCAGAGCCTAGAGGACACTCATTCAATCTTGGGTATGAAGAGTAAAAACGAGAAAAGTCTCTCTTTAGCATCTCCACATATGCCAAAAGATGATGGGAAATGAGTACGGGTTGGGCAGGCTGTAGATGGGTAAATCCAGGTAATACTATGTCTAAGGATATACTAGCAAGGTCAACAAATGCCTTTACAATATCCCTAATTAGTATCAAGTGCTCTTTCAATTTATCCCTCAGATAGAGCCTCTCGTCAAGTGCTACTTGGTCATTCCTACTCCTAGCAGTATGAAGCTTCTTAGCAGGTTCTCCTATAAGACCTGTCAATTCAACCTCAGTAGCGGTGTGAACGTCTTCATATTTAGAGAAATCTATATCTTTTTTATCTTTTAACTTATATAGCCCATCTATAATAACCTTTGCCTCATCCTGGTTTATAATTCCACCTCTATATAGGGCTACCGTATGGGCTATCCCTCCTAGGATATCGTAGTAAAATAGTTCCTTATCCTCATCTATAGAATACGTAAAGACCTTTACAATATCTGGAAGTTCCTCATTAGCTGACCACAAAAACGTAGACATATTACCTCCAAGGATTTATGATTCTATCCTCTATAGGAGGAAGTAGCTTATGATAGTCATTTATAGCGTAAACATCGTAATCTATACCTTCTGGATAGACTCTAACTGCCCTACTTATTGCATCCAAGAGGTCTATAGCGGTTATTACAGGTACCTGCCACTCAACTGCCATTCTCCTCAATTTAAAACCAAATCTATTAGAGTCTTTTCCTTTAGTGGGAGTATTGACTACCAAATCTACCTTCCGGCCTCTAAATAGTTCTTCGATCTCTTCTAGCGAGGAAACTTTCAAGTTTTCTATCCCTTCTGACCTTAGCCATTCATATGTCCCAGAAGTAGAATAGAAAGAATAACCGCAAGCCTTTAGTCTTGCTATTGAACTTAACGCCTCACTTCTAAATCTCTCATTTAAAGAGAGGATGATTCCGCAGGTTCTACCTATCTTCATTCCAGCAGAGATAAGACCTTTTAACAGCGCCATCTCAAAAACGGGGTCTATCCCCATAACTTCACCTGTAGACTTCATCTCTGGTCCCATTATAGGGTCTACACCTCTAAGTTTACCAAAAGAGAATACCGGAACCTTTACAGAATAGTAAGGAGGGTCTCTTAAAATACCCTCTTTCAATCCACAGTCTCTTAATGTTTCACCTAACATAATCCTAGTTGCTATATGGACAAGAGGAATCCCCGTTGCCTTGCTCATAAAAGGAACAGTCCTACTTGCCCTAGGATTAGCCTCTATTATATAGACCTTATCCTGTCTATCTATGGCAAACTGTATATTTATGAATCCTTTAACATTTAAAGCCTTTGCTATCTTATATGCATACTCTAGCATAGTCCTTTGGACATCAGGCGATAGAGAGAACGGCGGATACACCGCAGTACTATCACCAGAATGAACTCCAGCCCTCTCTATGTGTTCCATTATCCCAGGGATAAAAACCTCATCACCGTCACAGATAGCATCTATCTCTGCCTCTTTACCAACTACGTACTGGTCTATAAGTATAGGATAATCTGGAGATATGCCTAAAACGTATTTTACGAAGCTTACAAATTCTTCTTTGTTATATAGGATCTCCATCGCCCTTCCACCAAGGACATAAGAAGGCCTAACCAATAGTGGAAAACCAATCTCATCTGCAATGGCTAGAGCCTCATCTAAGATAAGAGCGGTATGCCCCTTAGGTCTAGGGATGTTTAACCTCTCAAGAAGGGCATCAAACCTATTTCTATCCTCCGCTATATCTATACTGTCTGCAGAGCTACCAAGTATCTCAAATCCAGCATCTTTTATCTTTTTGGCTAGATTTATAGCGGTTTGCCCTCCAAGCTGAACAATTACTCCTTTAGGCTTCTCTTTCCTTAGGACATTTACAACATCTTCAGCCCTTAAAGGTTCAAAGTACAGTTTATCTGCGGTATCAAAATCTGTACTTACCGTTTCTGGATTATTATTTATTATTATTGATGTATAACCTTTCTCTTTCAATGCAAATACCGCATGGACGGTACAATAATCGAATTCTATACCTTGTCCTATCCTTATAGGTCCAGCACCAATAACACAGACCTTCTCTTTATTATCTTTATCCATCACTTCATCTTCTTGCTCATAGGTTGAGTAGTAATATGGTGTAACCGCTGAGAACTCTGCAGCACAGGTATCTACCATCTTATAAACTGGGAATATCTTCTTTTCTATCCTCTCTCTAGATATCTCACTAAAGCTTTCTCCTTTACACTCTGCTATGTATGCATCACTCATACCTAGCCTCTTGGCTAACGGTAAAAGTGAACCATCTCCCTCTTTGAGTCTTCTCTCAAATTCCACTATGTTCTTTATCTTATGAAGAAAGAACCTATCTATATGTGTAAGTTCATATATTCTATCTATCTCCCAGTCTCTTCTCAATGCCTCAGCTATGAGGAATAGTCTCTCGTCATCTCCTCTTTTGAGTCTCTCTTCTATCTCCTTATTACTCAATAAGGATATCTCAGGCCTTATAAGCCCTTCTCTGCGATGTTCTAAAGACCTAACAGCTTTTAATAGAGCCTCCTCAAAGGTTCTGCCTAGAGCCATAACCTCTCCTGTAGCCTGCATCTGTGTTCCAAGTTTTCTGTCCTTTACAGGGAACTTGTCGAATGGCCAGCAGGGAATCTTTACTACCACATAGTCCAGCGCAGGCTCAAAGGCGGAGACGGTCTCTCCAGTAACGGGATTCTTTATCTCCTCTAAGAGAAGGCCCAGAGCTATCTTGGCACTTATCCTAGCAATGGGATATCCTGTAGCCTTAGAAGCCAATGCACTTGACCTACTTACCCTAGGATTTACCTCAATTACATAGTATTTAGTGCTATTTGGGTCTAGGGCAAACTGTATATTACAACCGCCTTCAATCTTTAACCCATCTATTATCTTTAGTGATGCAGTCCTTAGAAGTTGATACTCTTTATTTGTCAAGGTTTGGCTTGGAGCAACTACTATACTGTCACCTGTATGTACTCCCATAGGGTCAAAATTTTCCATATTACAGACGGTTATGCAGGTCCCATTACTATCTCTCATCACTTCATACTCTATCTCTTTCCATCCTCTTACACTCTTCTCGAGTAGGACTTCTCCTACCATACTAGCGTTAAGACCTATAGAAACAACCTCGTCTAGCTCGTCCCAACTCTCCACAAAACCTCCACCTGTCCCACCAAGCGTATAAGCAGGTCTTACAACTAGTGGCAATCCTACCCTCTTAGCAAACTCTCTAGCGGATTCCAAGTTCCTTACTATCTCGCTTTCAGGAACAGGTTCCCCTATACTCAAGATGAAATTTTTAAATAACTCTCTATCTTCTGCATTCTTTATAGCGGATAAAGGTGTCCCTAAGAGTTCTACTCCGTATTTATCTAGAATGCCTGCTTCGTGGAGTTTCACTGCCAAGTTCAATCCTGTCTGTCCTCCAAGAGTAGGTAGAAGCCCATCTGGTCTCTCTTTGGCAATAATCTTCTCAATAGCCTCTACTTCTAGGGGCTCTATATAGACCCTATCTGCCATAGTAGTGTCGGTCATTATTGTAGCAGGATTACTATTTACAAGGACCACACTAATTCCTTCCTCTCTTAGAGATTTACAGGCTTGAGTTCCAGCATAGTCAAACTCGGCAGCCTGTCCTATAACTATAGGCCCAGAACCTATAACTAATACCTTCTTGATATGTCTTTTAAGTGGCATAGGACTTTCTTATACACCCCTTTGCAAATTCTTCAAATAAGAATTTTGTATCTAATGGACCAGGCGAAGCCTCAGGATGAAATTGCACACTCATTATGGGCCTTTTAGTAGACTTTAATCCCTCTACCGTCTTATCGTTAAGATTGATAAATCTTACCTCTATATCATCAGGCAATCCTCTAGGGTCTACAACATAGCTATGGTTCTGTGAAGTTATATAAACCTTTCCTGTAATAGTATCCTTTACTGGCTGGTTTGCGCCTCTATGGCCAAATTTTAACTTATAGGTATCGCTACCAAGGGCTAAACCTATAATCTGATGTCCTAAACATATACCAAAGAGAGGCACTTCCTCCTCTATGAGTCCTCTGGTAGTTTCAACCACATAGGTCAATCGCTTCGGGTCTCCAGGTCCATTAGATATCAAGACACCAACAGGGTCAAGTGCAAGAATCTCATCCTTTGTATACCATGCGGGAACTAGGACTACCTCAAAGCCAAGAGAGAGTAGTGACCTAACTATACCCTGCTTTACACCGCAATCTATAAGAACAATTCTATCACTTCCATCACCAAGATAAACAGGCTCCTTTACACAGGAAGATTTTACAAAGTCAAAATCCTCAATATGCCAGTTAAGAATTTGCCTCATAAGTTCTTCTTTTCTCTCTTCAGAAAATTCCCTAGAGGAGATGATACCTCTAAGTGTTCCAAATATCCTAAGTTTTCTAGTTAAAGCCCTTGTATCTACACCTGAAAGTCCCACTATACCAAATCTTTTCAAGAAGTTATCAATATCGTAATCTATACCCCAATGACTAGGAATCTCACAGTATTCTCTAACTACAACACCTCTAAGCAATGGGATATCTGATTCTCTATCTTCAAGTTGTATCCCATAATTTCCTATAAGTGGATATGTAAATACCAATATCTGTCCACTGTATGACGGATCAGTGATAGATTCGGGATAACCAACCATAGCTGTGTTAAAAACCACTTCTCCTATAGCTTCTCCCTCTGCTCCAAATGAAAGTCCTTCCAATAAGGTTCCATCTTCTAATAAAAGAAATCCCAACTAATTAGATCCCTCCTTTAATAACCTTTTCTAGTATATATACTCCCTCTTCTATCTCTTGTTCGTTTATTATAAGAGGAGGCACTATCCTTACTGTATTCTTCCCACAGGTTATTACAAGAAGCCTCTCCTTAATACACCTTTCGCATATACTTCTTGCATTACTCTTTGTATCAATACCATACATCAATCCGATTCCTCTTATATCTGATACATCATCTAGTGGAGCTATTTTCTCTTTCAATAAATTGCCTAAGAATCTTCCAACCTTATTTATATGTGGAAGAAGATTCTCAACTTCATCTACTACTACACTGGCAACACTAGTTACAAAAGGGTTTCCTCCAAATGTAGAGGCATGGTCACCATAGTGAAGAGATTCTGCAACCTTGTTATTTATCACTGTAGCACCGATCGGTAAACCTCCACCTAATCCTTTTGCAAGGGCTAGTATGTCTGGAGTTACATCGAAATGCTGAAAGGCAAACATAGTTCCAGTTCTTCCTATTCCCGTCTGAACTTCGTCGAATATAAGGAGAGTATCATACTTATCACAAAGATACCTAGCTGTCTCTATAAATTCTTTCCTGGCTGGATTTATACCACCTTCACCCTGTATTGGTTCTAAGATAACCGCACAGTAATCTCCCTTTCTAAGCTCTTCTTCTAGTGCCTTGGTATCATTGAACTCAATAAAGGTAACTCCATCTAAAAGTGGTTCAAATGGTTCTTGATACTTCTTCTGCCCAGTTACCGATAAACTCCCCATAGTTCTTCCGTGAAACGAGTTTATAGTTGATATAAACTTATACTTTCCCCTCTCTTTTCCCCACCTCCTCGAAAATTTAAGACTAGCTTCTATAGCCTCTGTCCCACTGTTACAGAAGAAGGCTTTATTTAGTCCTGATAATCTTACTAGTTTTTTGGCTAATTCCAACTGAGGCTCTGTGTAGTAAAGATTAGATATATGCAAAAGTCTTTTTACCTGTGATGTAACAGCCTCTATAATCTTAGGATGGGCATATCCCAATGAATTTACTGCAATACCACTAGCAAAATCGAGATACCTATTACCATTTTCATCAAAAACGTAGACTCCTTCGCCCCTTACAATGGTTAGAGGAAATCTGTTGTAAAGTGGTGCTAAATATAGACTCTCTTCTTTAAAATTCATCTTTCTTCCCTCTTATAATTGTCCCTTGGTTAAGGTTATTACCTATCCAAACCTCCTTTACACCTGCATTTACTGCAGATATAGCGGACTTTACTTTAGGTATCATACCTTCCTTTATTATTCCCTTTTCTATAAGGGATTTTGCCATATCTACATCAAGTCTCGGAATAAGGTTCTTATTCCCATCTAGGATACCTACAACATCGGTAAAGAGAAAGAGTTTATCAGCCTTAAGTGCCTTCCCAACCTCTATAGCAACAAAATCCGCATTTACATTACAGGGAAGTCCATCCTCTGTTTCAGAGACAGGGGAAAGGACCAAGGTAAAACCAAGCCCTAAGAGTTTCTCTATAGGTTCTACATCTACAGATTTTATCTCTCCAACATAACCAAGCTCTATCTTTCTCTTCGTAGTTATAAGGCCCAGGTCCCTTCCACTTATGCCTATGGATTTTATACCCATATGGCATAAGATACTCGTAATCTGTTTATTCACTAAGCCACTTAAGACCATCTCTACAACTTCCATAGTTCTTCTGTCTGTGTATCTCTCTCCTTCAACAAAATAGGTCTCTATACCAAGTTCAGATAAAAGATTTGTGATCTGTTTCCCCCCTCCATGGACAAGGACAAACGGATTTCCGTTTACAATATCCTTTATACCTCTTACTACTTTTTCTAAAGCGGATGGGTTCTCTGCAATACTTCCACCTAATTTAACTACCAGACTCATGAGAGATAACTTCCGTTTATAAACACATAATCTGGAGTAAGGTCACACCCCCAAGCTTTTCCTCGGGCTTTCCCTTCTCCAACGATTATCTTTATCGGCACCTCCTTGCCTTCTAGAATCTTACTCACTCTACTTGTATCAAAATCAATCTCAATCCCATTTTCTACTAATTTAACATCTCCAAAGAATATACTCACTCTCTGGGGATCGAATGGATCAGAATTGGCACCTAATGCGCTCATTATCCTTCCCCAATTTATCTCCTTTCCCCAGATAGCAGACTTGAAAAGGTTACTCCCTACTACAGCTCTAGCCATCCTTATCGCCTGCTCCTCTGTTTCCGTTCCAATCACCTCTACCTCTATAAGCTTCTCAGCCCCCTCTCCATCCTTAGCTATCTTTCTGGCAAGCTCAATCATAATCTCTTTTAGATTATCTCTAAATAAGATAAATCCTTTTTCACTTACGTTCTTTATCTCTACATTGCCCGCCTTACCATTAGCCATTATAATGACGCTATCATTTGTACTCATATCTTTGTCTATGGTAATTGCATTTAATGAGACATCAACTACAGATTTTAGTGCTATCTTAAGTAGAGTCTTATCTATCTCTATATCTGTTGTAATAAATGAGAGTAGAGTAGCAAGGTTTGGATGTATCATACCGGAACCTTTAGCACAGGCACCTATCCTTATAGTCGTCCCATTATAAAAAAAGGAGGTTTGCACCTCCTTCACCACTCTATCAGTCGTCATAATTGCCCGTTCAAAGAGTATTCCTGATTCTTTACTCAGTCCATCTACAAGGAGAGGTAGGCTTTCTAATATTTTATCAACGGGAAGCCTTTTACCTATAACTCCAGTAGAAGCTATACCTAATAGTTTAGGTTCTTCCTTCAAGATAATTCCTAGCCTATTCAATATAGACTCTGCATCCAAAAATCCCTGCTCTCCTGTACAGGCATTGGCGCATCCACTATTAGCTATAATACCTCTCAGCATACCTGATTTCAGTCGTTCTGCTGTTATTACTACAGATGGAGATTTTACCTGATTTGTAGTGAACATGCCACTAGCTTTGGCTACACAAACACTTACAAGTAGACCTAGATCCAACCCCTCTTTCTTTACCCCACAATGTATACCATTGGCAAGAAATCCTTTAGGAAATGTTATACTCATGGGTATAAGGGCACTATATCAAGTCCAAGATTTTCTTCTAAACCAAACATAATGTTCATATTCTGGACTGCCTGTCCGCTAGCTCCTTTCACGAGGTTATCTATAGCTGAGGTTATTATAGCTACACCTTCTTGGACAGAGATACCAATATCACAGAAGTTAGAACCTCTCACACTTTTAGTAGATGGGAACTGCCCTATGGGCATTAAACGGACAAAGTAAGAGTCTTTATAAAAGTTCTTATATATCTCATAAAGGCTTTCTGCATCTATTCTTTCACTAAGAGGTGCATATATTGTCGTCAATATCCCCCTAGATATAGGTACTAATTGTGGTGTAAAAGCAACTCTAATATTCCTTCCAGCTATTAGGCTTGCCTCTTGCTCCATCTCCGGTATATGTCTGTGTCTACCAACATTATAAGGCTTGACATTTTCAAATATCTCTGAAAAGCTCATATCTACCGTTCCTTTTCTTCCAGCTCCCGAAGTACCCGACTTTGAATCTACGTATAACCAGTCTCCTTCAAGGAGTTTGTTTTTTAATATAGGAGCTATACCTAAGAGAAAACTTGTTGGATAACAACCAGGGTTAGCTACTATCCTAGCGTTCTTTATTTTCCCCCTATTTAATTCTGGAATTCCATACACCGCCTCATTAACAAGTTCTGGATACTGATGATCAAAGTCATACCATCTTTTATAATCCGCTAGATTCTTTAATCTGAAATCAGAACCGATATCTATTACCTTCTTTCCAGAATGGACCAAAAGATTAGTCCTTTCTGCACTAATACCAGCAGGAAGAGCCAAGAATGCTACATCAAAATCTTTATCTTTAATCCTCTCATACTCTTCTTCGTTAGTAAGGGCTATAGGCTCAAATCTCTCTAAATGTGGATATATAGTGCTGAAATTCTCTCCTGAATATGTATGACTAAATATATACTTTATCCTTACTTCTGGATGATTTAAAAGGATTCTAAAGAGTTCTACCCCTGTATAGCCAGTTGCTCCCCAGATGGCTACGTTTATCAAGGTCTTTTTCCCCTCTTTCTAGCTGAAGAGCTTAGAGGTAATCCCCAGATGTATATGAAACCTTCTGCCTTCTTTTGATCGAAGATGTCTCCCTTTTCATAGGTAGCCAAAGACCTCTCATATAGAGAGAACGGTGAACTTCTCTGAGATACAATAATATTCCCTTTATAGAGTTTTAGTCTAACAGTCCCATTCACTACTTCTTGCGTTACATCAAAAAAGGCTTCAAGAGCTTCTCTCATATGGGAGAACCACAATCCGTCGTATATAAGCTTTGCATATTCACTCTCTAGGTTATTCTTTAAGAAGAGAAGGTTACGCTCCATTACTAGATGCTCTAACTCTTTATGTGCCTGTATTATCACAGTAGCAGCAGGAACTTCATATACTTCTCTAGACTTTATACCAACAAGACGGTCTTCTATCATATCTATTCTTCCAATACCATGAAGTCCTGCTAAAGAATTGAGTGCAGTAATAATCTCTATCAATGGAAGCTCTTTCCCGTTCAATGAGACAGGTATGCCTCTCTCAAATCCTATCTCTACATACTCAGGCTCATCTGGAGCAGACATAGGAGACCTAGTCCAAACAAATGGTTCCTCAGGTGGTTCTACTTTCAAGTCTTCCAAAATGCCAGACTCTATACTTCTACCCCACAGATTTTCATCTATGCTATAGGGAGATTCTTTCGTAACAGGAACCGGAATTCCATGTTTCTCTGCATATTCTATCTCCTCTTCTCTCGAGAACCCCCACTCTCTTATAGGAGCTATAATCTCCAAGTTTGGATCCAAGGCTCTTACAGAAACCTCTATTCTTACCTGATCATTTCCTTTACCTGTACAACCATGTGCAACCGCATCTGCGCCATACATCCTAGCAGTCTTTACTAATTCTCTTGCTATTAATGGCCTAGTTATTGAGGTAGAAAGTGGATATTTACCTTCATAAAGAGCATTTGCCTTTATCACTCTTTTTACATAGTGGTTTACAAATACCTCTTTGGCATCAACAACTACCGCATCCTTTGCACCGATATCTAACGCCTTCTTCCTTACCGCCTCAAGGTCTATTGGTTGCCCCATATCCAAGGTAAGGGTTATGACTTCCGCATCATATTTCTCTTGAATCCATCTTATGGCAACAGAAGTATCAAGACCTCCTGAATAGGCTAAAACTACTCTCTTTGCCATCTTTTTCCCTCCAAGTTTATATTCTGATTAATTATACAAGGTAAGTTCAAGAGATGCAATAGTCCCTAAGAAAACTCATTTAATTTTATTATTCAAGCTTCTCTTTCGCTCATATAAAGAATTATCAGCAATAGCAAGTATCCTATCTAAAGAATTGCCATCTCTAGGAAAGATAGCTAAGCCAAAAGAGACATCTACGTCTTTTAAACGCTTCTTTAGTTTATCTTTAATTCTCTCGTAGAGAAATTCTACATTCGTTAACTCTCCGGGTAAAATTATAACAAATTCATCTCCTCCATACCTAAAGCTTATATCTGTAGACCTAACAGAACTTCTTAGTATACCTGCAAATTCTCTAAGGGCTATATCTCCTGCCTGATGCCCATAGGTATCGTTGTATCTTTTAAATCCATCTAGGTCACACATTACTAACGTAAAAGGAACTCTTCTTGAAATCATGGTATCCGCACATTTTTCAAGTGCTCTCCTATTATAAAGCCCTGTAAGTGGATCTATATGAGCCTTTTTCTCCATATCTATAGCGTAAGAAAGTAGTGACCCCTGTGTCTTCACTAATATCCTCGATAACCAGTACATAAGAACTATTATGCTACTTATATACGCTATACCAAAGGCGTCCCCAATAACAGCAGAATATATCTCTAGAGCAACTAAAAAGAATGTATCTATAATTGCTATCCTTAAAGCCCAAGTGGGTTCTCTCTCTATCCCATGAGATACAACAGGGAGAAAAAATAAAAACATAAACGGGCTTCTCTGAATGCCTGTATTGAGAACTACCGAGATATTTAGTAATAGTGAAGATATTACTGGTATCCACGGAGATTTAAATTCTAATATATGAACCAACAGAAAAATGGCTCCCAAAAGAATAGGAACATAAAAATACCTAGTATCTTTTGCCAGTAGGACATAAGCTACTGCGAAGAAGATTGCAGTAGCTATCCTCATATTACGAACCTCTCTTCTTATCTCCCTATATATGTCTAAGTCTTCTCCTCTATACTTAAGAGGTTCCATGGATTATTCTTATCTTGTCGTCGTTAAGTTATTATTATAAATAATATCACACATTCTGAAAAATAAAAGGAGAATTAAGCCTGATCCGTAATCAAAATTAACCTACTGGAAGCTTTTGGTAAGATAATGCTTACCGTGTTTTTGTTAAATTCATATGAAATGATTACAGATCAGCTATAGCGGTAGTAGATTGTGGCATACCTAACTCTTTAGCTATCTCACTCACATTAAGTCTTTTGTCTTTAAGGAGAGAAAGGATTCTTATCCTTCTCTCAGACGCTAAGGCTTTAAGGACCTTTATACTATCTTTATCCTCTATACTAACAACTAATATTCCATCCTTGTTATTCTTATTAATCATATCCTTTATTATATCATATTAAAGGATGAATCCTTTATTTATATCTTCCAACTCCTTCGACACCTCTACTAATCTCTTTAGATTTGAGGTTATATCCTCCATAGTAGCTGTTACTTCCTCTACCGCTGCCGAGACCTCCTCAGAAGATGCTGCATTTTCCTGCGCTATAGCGGCGACACTCTGGATAGCATCTGATATCTTTTTACCATCCTCTACTAGGCTAATTATTCCTGAATTTATCTCTTGAATCATCTCGCTTATCCTAGTATTAGCTTGAGAAATACTATTGAATGTCTCCGTCACATTGGAGCCGATCTCAACTTGTGTAGATATAGTCTTTACCGCGTCGTCTGTACTCTGTGCTGCTAGTGTTATTCTATTCCTAATCTCGTCTATAAACTGGGAAATCCTCTGTGCACTTTGATTAGATTCTTCCGCCAATTTTCTCACTTCATCAGCCACTACTGCAAAACCACGTCCAGCTTCACCAGCCCTTGCTGCTTCTATCGCTGCATTTAACGCTAAAAGATTGGTCTGAGAGCTTATACTCACTATTGTCTCTACAATACGACCTATCTCTCCTGCGGTCCTTTCAAGTTCATTCATAACAGTAACGATAGAGTTAGTTGCTTCTGTAGTCTTTGAGAATCCTCTATTAAGCTCGTCAACTACCCTTTCTCCCTGATTTGTAAGAGCTAAAGCCTCTTGAGTTGTCTTTTCAACCATTCCTGCTCTCTGCGATAGCTCTTCTATCTTCCTACTCATAACCTCTATAGCACTAGAGGCTGAAGTTACACTATTCGCAGTCTCTTGGGCTCCGCTAGCGACACCTTGAATAGTAGTTGCTATCTGCTGTATTGCCATAGAGGATTGTCCAATATTACTATCTATGGAACTAGCAAGGTTGTCTAGTGTCTCTGAAGATATCTTTGCCTTCGATATGATAGACCTTAGATTCTCTAACATTGTATTTATCTCTTTACTTAACTCTCCAAGTTCATCGTTAGAGATAATGTCTATACTCTTTATACTCAGATTGCCTTTAGCGATGCTAGTTACTACCTCGAGTAGTCTATTTATTGAGCCTTTTATACCTCTTGTTATTAATAGTCCTATAACTAGCGTCAAAGCCAATGCTATGCCAAATATAATTATAAGTATTATTGACTGGCTCCTCAGATATCTTGCCTGCATAGTTGACCATTCTTCTGCTCCCTTGTCTATAAGCTCTCCTATTACATTCAAATCTTCTCTAGCAATGTCAAACTCTTCCTGCCATTTTTTGAGTGTGTCTTTTGATATACTCCTTCCTGCCTTTACATCTTCAACGATAGAATCTGATGTTTGTTTCCAGGTATTTATATGGCCTTGAGAGATAGAATAGATATCAAATATACTCTTACCGGAAGAGTCTCTATAGATATCCCATCGCGCTCTATCTTCCCCCATCCTTTTTATCGCTTCAGATGTCCTATCTAATACCTGCGATAAGTTACTGTTATAGTCATCTAATAGTTTATTGCTCGGATTATTTGTATATATTATCTCTTGAAGGGCGGTAAGTGCCTGGTAGAAATCTCTATCCGCATTTAAGACTAGAGAGATACTGCTATAAGCCTCTTCATAGAGTGCATCTATAATAGTAGATGTTGAAGTACTAAAGGTAACATAAGAAAAGATACCAACTACTAGTATCCCTATCATAGGAATAGCTAGATTTAATAATAACTTAGCACCGATAGACATTTTTCTTAGCATATTAAGTCCCCTCCTATCTTCTATTTGGATATGTAAATGTTACAATTATACCATAGAGTACAAAACATATATATTAATAGCCGAATTAATTCAGAAGCTAGTTTATAGGAAAGGAGAATTTCTATAGATACTATGAATAAATTCTTACCTATCACTTTAGAAGAGGCTAAGAGTAAAGGCTGGGACGAGTTAGATGTAGTAATTGTTACGGGTGATGCCTATGTTGACCATCCATCCTTTGGCTCTGCTGTAATTGGAAGGGTTCTTGAATATTTCGGATTCAAAGTAGGTATCCTTCCTCAGCCTGACTGGAAAGATAAGGAGTCTTTCAAGGTTCTAGGAAGACCTAGACTTTTCTTTGGTATTACCGCAGGAAGTGTTGATTCGTTAGTTGCAAACTACACTCCAAATAAAAGGAGAAGAGAAAGGGATGCCTATACTCCAGGAGGGGTATCAGGGAAAAGACCGGATAGAGCTACAATTGTTTATTCAAATGTTATTCATGAGATTTATCCAGATGTACCAATTATACTAGGAGGTCTTGAGGCAAGTTTAAGAAGGTTTTCTCATTATGACTTTTGGGATAACAAAGTTAGGCACTCTATAATTTTAGACTCTAGGGCAAAGATCATTGTCTATGGTATGGGTGAAAAACAGATAGTGGAGATTGCTAAAAACCTTGCCTTAGAAAGACCTTGGTATGAGATATACCAGATTCCAGGGATTGTGTATGTCCTTAGTGAAAAGGAGTTCGATGAACTTTTAATAGATAAAGATTATATAATGCTTCCATCTTTTGACGAGGTATCTCAAGACAAGGATAGATATTTTGATTTTCAAATGTTGCTTTTAGAAGGAATGAAGAAAAGAAAGATATTAGTCCAAAGAGACGGGAGAAGATATATTATTCAAAATCCTCCACCTATTTATAATACTCAAGACCTCGACTTTATCTATTCATTACCCTTTCAGAGGCTTCCCCATCCATCCTACAGGGAAAAGATTCCTGCATTAGAGACAGTGATAACATCTATTACCTCTCATAGAGGATGTTTTGGCAGTTGTACCTTTTGTTCTCTTAATCTTCATCAAGGATGGCAAGTAGTTTCTAGAAGCGAGGAATCTATATTAGAAGAGGCATATAATCTAACTAAACAGAAAGATTTTAGAGGCACTATTAGCGATGTAGGTGGACCAACTGCCAATATGTATAAATTGAGATGTAAGATTTATGGAATTCCAGGGTCTTGTAAGAATAGAGAATGTCTATTCCCTAGTATCTGTAAAAATCTAGAGATAGACTATTCGCATCAACTAAAACTTCTAAAAAAGATTAGAGAGATTCCTGGCGTAAAACATGTATTTATTGCCTCTGGAATAAGATATGACCTTGCTTTAAAGGATGAAAGCTACATAAAAGAGATAATTAAAGAAGACTATATTGGAGGTCATCTTTCTACCGCTCCTGAACATATCAAAGACCATATCCTTGATATTATGAAAAAGCCTAAATTTGAAGTCTATGAAAGATTTATTTCCCTTTTTGAAAGAACTATAAAAAGACTGGGGAAAGAGATATATACTATCCCGTATTTTATATCTTCACATCCGGGAGCCACTTTAAAAGATGCATGGGACCTTGCTATGTATGTAAAGGGGTTGGGACATTATTTAGAACAGATACAGGACTATACTCCACTTCCACTTACCCCAGCTTCCTGTGCTTACTATACTGAGTACCATACACTAAGAAAAGAAAAGATTTATGTGGCAAAAACTTATGAGGAAAGAAGATTACAGAGAGCCTTGGCGCAGTATAGAGACATAAAGAATAGAGAATTTCTCCTAAGACATAAAGACAAGATACCATTCTCATTAGAAAACCTACTTAAAACTTCATAGCTGATTAAGAGAGGAATCTCCGGGGGGGATATTCAAGGTCAGCTAAGACAGATAATATCCAATGTGCCCCAAACCATTTTTTTATTAAAGATGAAAAGGCATCTTCTCTTCACTGTTCCTTTCCGAGAGGAGTTTCTCTACTCAAGGAGAAGTCCTTACTTCTCTTTGAAGTCCTTTAACCTCCCGAGAATTTACATATTGTTGGACCTTCCGATAAAAGTAATACATCTACTACGCTCATTTCTATCCTCCCCTCTCCACACTTAAAAAGTGTCTCTTAAACACTCCTATTTTTACTTCATCTTTGAATACAGCCTGAGCTGTAAAAATTATTACACCGTTAAGATCAGCATCTAGAGATACCTCTATAACGTCTTCAAAATTATCTAACTTTAAGGGTTCATCTATTGCCTGTACTATGGGGACTACAGCTTTTTGTGTTTTGTCTTTTAAGTATAGAGAGTAATCTCTTATCCAACTTACAGGAAATCCGCACATAAGATGATAAACCATTGGAGAGAATACATCTATATACTGCGATAAGGCTTTAAAGTCTTGTGCAACAATATTAAAAATAGCCCCACCAAATTGGTCCTCTCTCCAAGGAACCGAAAAGATACCAAGGATAACATTAGGATTGACTGTATTTACTATCTTTCTAGTATCCCTACAGAAAGATGTAATTTGTTCACATTTCCATCTAGTCCAATCTTCGAGCTTATTATCCAATATCCATTTAGCTTTGTCATGGATAGCCAATCCAGGTATCTCTATACCTATATATTTCTCAAACTTTTTTAAGGATACTTCATCGAAAGATGATTGTTCCAGCTTTGGATTTGGAACCTCCCAATGGCAAGGGTATCTTATAAAATCAAGCCATAATCCGTCTATATTATACTTATCTAAAGTCTCTCTAATTTCACTCAACTTCTTTTCTCTGTACCAGTCTATAGCAGGGTTTATCCCCATATACCACTTGATATGGGCTAAGGGTCTTCCATCTACACCAATTGGAGCTAGATCAGGATGCTTTTCAACGATGTCTTTTCCAACAAATATCCCTATTTCAGCAAAGACCTTTGCTCCTTCTTTATGGATTCTCCTTATTATTTCTTGGTTAAGATTCTTATGGCTGATGAATACAGCATTAATATTATAATCTTTTAGAGTTTCATTTCGGTCCCATATAACTTCTGGCGAGCCAAAGATTCCTAGTATCATCTTTTCTCCAAAGTCTTTACAATCTCACCGACAAACATCCTGTGATAGTCTTTCATTGGATAGTTATTGTGAATACTCTCATCCAAAAAATTCTCTGGATTTATGTCCTGATAGTATATCTTTTTACAGATAAAAACTAGTCTTGCCTCATCAAAGTAGACAGTTTTATAATCTTTATCCTCTACAGGGGTCAAGCCACTGAGCTTAACCTTGTCTACATCTCGTCCAGAGTACCTTCCACATATACTGAGTGCTTCTCTATACTTTTCAGAGAAGAATGAAAGTGTAAAGAACTCATTTTCATTGGCGAACTTGTAGGTATACCTAGTTGGTCTTATAAAACAAAAGGCAACCTTTTTACCCCACAAGATACCTAGACTACCCCAACCAGCTGTCATCATATTAAAGGAATCTATACTCCCGCTGGATATAAGCATCCAGTCCTTTCCTATAAGATTAAATGGATTAATTAGAAGGTTTTCTAAAGAAATAATCTTATATGCCAATTCGAACACCTCCTAAGTTTTAAATATCTTTAATCTGTTCCTTATACTTTTTCAAGAAAACACTGATTTCTACCAGAAATTGCTCTATATCCTTTAAATCATTCTGAAGAATATTATAAAGTTCTTCATTGGTTATTTCATAGAAATGCGTCATTCTATTTCTGTAACCTGCCATTCTTACTAGGACTTTAGCATATTCTTCTGAAACTATACCTTTTTCTCCAAGACTTCTTGCTATCTCCTTATACTCAAGTGGTTTAAAAGAGAAACTCTTAGCAAGAATATGTCTTCCTATGTCGAAGATAGTTTCTATACATCTTCTCAAAAAGCTTTCGGCAGATGCTGGATTCCGCTCATCCGATAAAAATTCTTCTAACGAAAGTTTAGAAAGCCTTTTTAGTTTTTCTAAAAAATTTCCTATAAGATTTAATCCTTCTTCTATTCTATTTAAGTTCAATCTCGAAATGACCATTTTCTATAGCCTCTAGGAAATCTTTCTCGAATAATCTCTGCTTAAAAGCCAAATCTGATGCAATCTTCATTACTATCTCCTCATACTCATCGACAAAGGTTTCATCTTCTGCATATATTCTATATCCAGTTATTATCTCATATTTCATAAGATAATCTACTTCGTTAAGAAAAGTTATATCAACTTCAAGAGGTTCAAGGACCATTGAAAGTTCATAATATAAGTCACCATAAAATCTATACATATCGGAAGGATAAGATTTAAGAAGTAGTCCAATATCTAAGTCTGAAGTCTCACTTATCCTAACCTCTTTACCCAAAAGATAATTTAATCCAACATCCTTCTGAGAACCAAAGAGATAGGCAATTGATATTCCATATCTCTTAAATATATCAACTAACCTTTCCATATCTAAAATAATAACATTACAGATTAGCTTTTTCAAATCTTTACTTTAATACAAACACTACCCTTACTGTTACCACTACCTCTTTATCGATAGTAGATATATTATGAGTTCCATAATCACTTACCTCTGTTGAGTTTGGTGCCAATACTTGAACTACCCCCATACTTGCAGACTTTAGACTTCCTACCTTCTGTCCTGTGCTCTGGGCAATTCGTTCAGCTCTAGCTCTAGCGTCATTTATAGCTTTTGTAAGTGGAGTTACCCGAAATTCTCTACTGCTTCAATCAAAGCCTTAATATTTCTCTCCGGTGTCCCCGGAGATGTTCCTCCACCTGCAGAAAGAATTATCCCTCTTCTAGAGGGAAATTTCTTCAATATCTCTTCTACACTCTTTTTTATATCTTTCTCACTTCCATTTACCAACACATCAAGGGGAGGAACATTCCCCATAAGGCATATCTTCCCCTTGGTTAAATCTTGAACAGTCTTTATATCTTGACAATATGTAAAATTGAATATATTTATCCCCAAATCAGGTAGATATCTATAGCTTACAGGATTATCAGTATCATTGTGAAAGATCTTTATAGGAAAGTTAAAGTGGGAGAAAATCTCTTTTAGGACTGGATGAACAAACTCTAGATAATCTTTTTCAGAGAAAAAGCCTACTATATCATCTAAAACCAGAATACCCTCTATGTCTTCTAGCACTTCTATCTGTGACTCAAGCCAATCTATAACTAATTTCTTAGTTATATCGATAAGTTTTTTCATCTCCTCTGGATAGAGTTTTACTGCTACAAGAAGCTCGGAAACTCCCATAAGATGAGAAGCTACAGCAAAAGGTCCTCTTGATGCTACAATCTTAATCTTCTCTCCCCTTTCTTTTATTTTAGGTTCTGCATATCTATATAACTCTAGGACAAGTGGCATAAGTCCATCTGTCTTCGGGTTCGGTTGTTTTACCCTTTTTAGAAAATCCTTTAAGTCATCTGCAGATTGGATTATCGGTTCTATACTTGGGGTTGAGTTTCTACTAAAGATAATCTTTGTCCCAAAGCCCGAAGGTTCCTGAGCCATTCCATACTCTATCCAGAAATCTGGAATAAGTATAACTTCAGGGAATCTTCTCTTTATTTCAAAATACGATGATAACCAGACCTCTGGTATAGCATAGAACTCTGTATGAGAGATTCCTAAAAATCCCGGTATCCATGGGCTATCTACAATTAAAGCTATAGGAATTTCTCTCATCTCTTTAAGTTTTACGCAATCTAATAATATCTGCCATTGTCTCTCAGTCATAATATTACGCTCCTATTATGGATATATCTTCCTTCCTTTTTCATCTGGTATACCCGTCCTCCTATAAAAATAGGTATTAATTACATCTCTCCACTCTTTTGCATGTTCAATCTGTCTATTCAATCTCTCTAATACTCTATTAAATCTCTTACCGTCAATCTTATCTCTAAGTTCTAACCACTTCTCTCTCAAGACTTCTGCTTCTTCTACACCTTCAAAGTGTGAGTCGTAAATATATTGAATTAGTGTCTCGCCAGATTTCAGCCTGAATGTATATGGTATCCTATGGAAGAATAGAAGTAGATCTTCAGGACATTTATCTATGTCATCAAATATCTTTTGCCAATAAGGATGATACTGTTTAGTATATCCAGTTCCTTTTGAAGTTCTATCCACTCCTATAGCTCTAAAATCCGCACGATGATAAGTTCCCCAATGGGAATACTCATACCCTTCTGGGTTAGGTCCATAGTGATGACCAGGATTTACCATCCAACCTAGACAAGTGGAGTAGTATACTTTTCATATATTCTATGTGATCTGAGGAGCATATATGTTATATTCTCTATCACTTTCTCATCATTTCCAAATGTCAATCTTATCCACTCGTTGACTATGTTTTCTATACTTTCGTCTGGGTCCCAAGCCAGTCTTCCAAAAGTCCAAAGGTTAGCCTGTGCTAAATCGTGGCCAGTCCAGTTAGGATCATCCCCTACATTAGATATACCGGCAAAACCATTATTCCTTCTCCCAAATAGGCTTCCATCAATTATCCTCTTTACAGTCGAACCTTCTCCTTTCACATATGTATCAAACTCTAGTATCTCCTTCCACATCGTCCCAAGATAACATAGATGAATCTGTTGTCCTGTATACTCTTGAGTTATCTGCAATTCGATTATCTGATTCGTTTTTTCTAAGGCTCCAAAGAGCGGAGAAACAGGCTCTCTTACTTGAAAATCCATAGGTCCATTCTTTATCTGTATGATAACATTATCTTCAAAAAGTCCATCTAGGGGTTTAAAATTATCATACGCTGCTTTTGCTCTATCTGTAGCTGTATCTCTCCAATCTTGCATACAGTTATATACAAATGCCCTCCAGATTACATACCCGTTAAATGGAGCCAATGCTTCTGCAAGCATATTCGCTCCTTCTGCATGGGTTCTTCCATACATATGGGGTCCAGGTGTAAATTCTGAATCCGCTTTGACTATAAAACCACCTAAATCCGGGATAAAATTATATATCTCCTCTACCTTTCTCTTCCACCAGATTTTGACTCTGCTGTCTAAAGGGTCTGCGGTCTCTAGCTTACCTAAATAGATAGGAGAGGCAAAATTAATGCCAATAAAGAGTCTTATCCCGTAATCTCTAAAAACATCTGCTATTTTAGCTAGCTCTTTTAGGTAATGCGGCTCTATTAATTCTATAGCTCTCTTTCTTACATTTGCATTATTTAAGACTATACCATTTATCCCAATAGAAGATAAGAGTCTAGCATAATCCTTTATTCTTTCTGTACGAAGGATCTGATAGTCTTTAAAAAATATCGAATTTCCAGCGTAACCCCTCTCTATACTCCCATCTAAGTTATCCCAATGGTTTATCATCCTAAACCTTACTTTTGGATTTACTACCAAATCTAATCCTTCTATTCTTCTACCTAACTGTATTAACTTTATAAGCTCAAAGGTCCCATATAAAAGAGAAGTGATTGTCTTTCCAGTAACAAGAATGATGTCTCTAAGATCATCCTTTATATTCTTTATGATAAAACCCTCTTCGTTTATAAGTCTCTCCCATTCTCTAGCTTCTTGTATAAGATCTATTATCTTCTCTAATCTTCCCAGTAGGATACACTTTCTACGAATATCCCTAATTTTACTTATCTCTGGTTCTAATCCAAAGGAGATATTAATAAAATATCTCAGTTCTCCGATAGGAACTTTTATATCCTCTAGTTCTTCAGGAGTTTGAAGGAATTCAAACCAATCGTTATAATATTGCCTTTCATCCTCAGGCAATTTATCGTATTCTAACCAACACATCTCATATAATTTCATACCCATATTATACCCACCTAGCCAATCAAATCAAATATATTGTCTGACCTTCTTATTATAGTCCTAGGGTCTACCCTCTCTATGCCAATCTTTTTAGCTTCCTCTTCTGCCAGATGCTCAAGTTTATACTCAATTTTAAGCTCAAAAGGAGGAGAAAATTTTAAAGGCTTAAACTTATCTATGCGATATATTGCTCTTTTTACACCTTCTTTTATTAATCTTTGCGCATCTTTTGGGTGCAGAGAGAGTGCACAATTTCTACCGAAACCTTCTTTTACAGCAACAGTCTCTATGTCTCCAAGAAGTCTTTTAGCCTCTTCTACCCCTTTTACACAGCTTGAGACAAATATAACAGGTACATCTAAAGCACCTGCCAAACTAGCATCTAAGCCTATCTCCCCTATCTCTATACCATTAAGCCACATCCTTTGGATTCCCACAGAAGAATAACTGTGTGATAGTATCCCGCCATCTACTCCAGCCATAGGATGGTAGCCTATAAGAATCATTCCATCAAAGGAACTATCAAGGCCAGGGAAACGCCTAGGTCTAGGATTCCCAAGAAATATTTTGATTCCTGGAAGTAATTCCTCATAAATTAGAATCTCTGTTCCTCCATTATGTTCATCATCAACAACTATCTCATCTACTCCACATTCCTTAAGTGCCTCTATGGCACTATTAACTTCCTGAGTAAGCTCCTTTCTAGCAAAATCATACTGTCTACTACCAGGCATTAAAGGTTTCCCCGCTTCACCAACAACACAACAGGCTCCTTCCAAATCAGCTGAAATATAGATTTTCAATTTAATCACCTCCAAAAGGAATATCCATTCGAATCCTCTAGGAAAGATTTTATCATATGTACTCCTATTCAAAAAATGAAAGGCACTTTATGAAGATTTTTAATATACAACTTACGCAAACAAAATTATCTTTAAAACAATATATGTTTATAGGTATTAAACAGCAAATTAGGGACCCTCCATAAAAATTTTCAAGGGGGGAAGAGATCTCTTCCCCCCTTGAATTATCTAGATTCCTTGATGAAGAATTGCTCTGGATTTAGATAACCGGGAATCGAAAGAGGATACGCAAGAGTCGCATCCTTAGTAACATTTCTAAAGTTATTTTTTACTACTACTGGT
>JACIXS010000349.1 GCA_014360335.1 bacterium
ACTACTCCAATAATCTTGTCCCTAAAGTACATAGGGACAGAAAGCATAGAGACCAAGCCTAACCTCTTAGCAATATCTCTGTAGAAAAATCTAGGGTCCTCTCGGACATCTGGCACTATAATAGGATGCCCTTCTTTTACTACTAATCCAGTTATACCTTGGTCTAATTTCAGATTAGGTTTATTCTTATACTCCTCGTCCAAACTCTGAGTAGCTTTCATTATAAACTCTTTCTTTTCTTCATCTATAAGCATTATAGAGCAGATTCTTGTATTTAGAAGCTCTGCTGTTACTGTTACTATAAGGTTCAAAATATCTTCGACAGACTTAAGGTGCAAAGCCACAAGAGAAGAGATTTCTATTATTTTTGTTAACTCAGCTTCTTTCTTCTCTAGCTCAGACCTTAGAGAAGATATCTCCCTATCTTTTTCTTCTATTATCCTTTTAAGTTCCTTGATACTCGTCTTTGCCATAACTTTACTCACCTACTAAAAAGAGACCTCATTCTACAGCTTTAAGTAATGCACATTAAAAACACTACAGTTTTGAGAGCGTTTAGCATATATTATAGTGATTATACATAAATACTGTCAACAGTAATCCAGCTATCGATACAACAAAAATAAATTTATGGTATAACCTGAGAAAAATCAATCATTATCAAAGGTAGAGAAAATAGAAAGGAAAAACTAAAGTCTACTCTGCCCAGAATTCTAGAACAGCTACAGGAACTTGGGACAATAAAGATTATCCTTATTTAATATACAAGACGATAGAACAAGGAGTAGCATCTGATATAATAACTCTACATTCAAGTTAGAGTTTTTTTAAGCTCATATAGTCTCTCAAAGATAGGATTTAGTGTCCAGTATGCGTCCATATATAGATTGTATAATTTCTCATATAATAAATGATTCTTTATATCTGGCTCTACCCTCTCTCTTATTCTTGCTAACTCTTTAGCCTTTTTAAAAGAGTCAAATATATTTAGGGCTACTCCAGTAAGAACCATGGCGCCAAGAGATGTATTTTCCTCTAAAAAAGGAACAGATATCCCTTCTCCAAATACATCGGACATAATCTGAAGCCACAGTCTTGATCTTGAAAATCCTCCACCTGCTCTTATCTCATTAAAACTCTCTACATTAAATAGATCTTTCAAAGCAGAATAGACGCTAAATATCCTATAACATACACTTTCCATAAATGCCCTAGCAATATCTTCTCTTGTATGGCTAAGACCAAGTCCAATAACTGTTCCCTGGGCTTTATCATTCCAGTAAGGGTTTCTCTCTCCTGTCAAAAATGGAAGAATAACTAATCCCTTCGCCCCAGCAGGAGACTTCTCTGCCAATTTAGTAATTAGGTCATACGGGTCTATCCCCAATCTTTCTCCCTCAGTAACCAAATCCTTGTAGAGTGTGTCTTTTACCCATCTAAGTGTTATTCCACCATTATTGATAGCCCCACCTATAAGCCATAATCCATCGGCAAAGTAGTAACTCCATATTCTTTGCTTTTCGTCCAAGATAGGCTTTGTAGCAAATGTCCTAACCGCACCACTCGTCCCAACCATAATACCTACATCTTTCTCTTCTATAGCCCCCATACCAAGACTCGACAAAGCCCCATCACCTGCCCCTAAGATAAATGGAATTCTTTTCAGTTCGGGTATATCTATCTTTAACTTCTTACCGTCTATAATATGTGTTGGGGGAAAGACTTCAGGAAGCTGTTCTGGTTTTAATCCAACAATACTAAGAACATCTTCATCCCACTTCAAAGAGTGTATATTTAGAAAGCCTAGTGTAGATGCGGTAGCTTCATCTATAATCCTTTCACCAAAGAGACTATACACTAGATAATCCTTAGCACTAGCAATCTTAAAACCATTCAGTTCAGGCTTGTTATCTAAAAACCAGAGGATCTTCGACAGAGGATACATTGGATGAACAGGACAGCCAGTTTTTTTGTATACGATAGACCCATTATACTTCTCTTTTATCTTCTCAGCCTGTCTATTAGCCCTAAGGTCTGCCCAGGTAAGAATATCGGTAATGGGATTATTATCTTTATCCAAGAGAAGTAATGAATGATAGTAGGTAGAAATCGTCCAACCAATAATCTTACCACTTTTTATCTCTTTCAAGACAGAACTGCATACCTCTATAATGTTTTCCAATATCTCCTTTGGCTTTTGAACCGCCCAATTAAAGTGTTCCTGATATAGATTATTTCTTCTATAACTTCTAGCTACGACCTCTCCTTTCAGATTGAACACCATAGCCCTTATACTTCCAGTTCCTGCATCGACAGTAAGGATAAGCTCTTCCATATCTACACCTCTTTTATAAGCTTTACTATAACCTGCCTAGCCCTTGGACCATCAAATTCACAAAAGAAGATCCCTTGCCATCTACCAAGAAGAAGCTTCCCACTTTCTATAGGAATAGTAACAGAATGTCCTACAAGTGAACTCTTTATGTGAGCAGGAGAATTACCCTCTATATGTCTATAATCTCCGCTTCCTGGAACCAACTTATCTAGATGTCCTTCTATATCTCCTATCACATCGGGATCCGCATTTTCGTTTATAGTTATACCTGCAGTGGTATGAGGAACATAGACTACACATAAACCATCCTTTATTCCCATCTTATCTATAACACCTTGAACCAATCCTGTAATATCTATAAACTGTTCTTTAGTCGAACTTCTAATAGTAATATACTCCGCCATAAACATCAGCTCCTTTTAGGGATTATTTAGATTCAAGTTTTATTATAGCAAGATTCAGGTTATAATTACTTTAAATCTGTATCATTTGGAGGTATTCTGGGATGTCTTGGAGAGTTCTAGTGACATCAAGGTCTTTTGGTAAGATAAGTGATGAACCTATTAATTTACTTAAAGAAAATGGGATAGAGGTAGACTTCCTTATAGAACCAAAAGAAGAGA
>JACIXS010000350.1 GCA_014360335.1 bacterium
TTTCCCTTGGGGGGTTCATCTGGAAAACCCGTCTTCTCTTATACCATGGATAGAAAAGGGAATGAGATTTATTATGTGTTCAACGGATACAAGTATAATAGTCGATGGAGGAAGTAATATAGTAAGAACCATTAGGGAGAAGATATCCTAGCTATATCTGCCATATCGTTTTCCTGTTTCATACATAGTTCTTAGATGTTCTATAGGTGTACAAGGGGCTACATTATTGCCATCGCAGAGGAGGAATTTCCCACCTTCCATAACTCCAGATTGCAATAGCTTTACTACTTCCTCCTCTATCCTATAAGTAGGACCTTCTAAGAGGACCATAGGATTTATGTTTCCTCGAAGCGTCACTTCAGGTCCTAGAATTTTTCTCATTTTCCCCAGGTCTGTAGGATATCCAGTATCAAAGTCCATAACGTTGAGTTCTCTCCTTATTGTTTCAAAGTGATGTGATGCCTTACCACATAGGTGTATACTATTTGGTCCTCCTTTAGAAAATGTATCAATAAGTTTCTTGTGGTATGGTAAGACGAACTCCTTATAAGTCTCCTCAGAGATAAGTTCTATACTATCATCGGCAAAACCCCAAGAC
>JACIXS010000351.1 GCA_014360335.1 bacterium
GTTAAATGGTCAGACGGGGAGCCTTTTACTGCAGACGATATAATGTTTTGGTATGAAGATGTACTACTAAATAAGGAGCTTTCACCATCAATTCCAAGTTGGTTTATAGTAGAAGGTGTTCCTGGTAAGGTAGAGAAAATAGATACGTATACTATTAGGTTTAGGTTTGCTAGACCATACTCTTTATTCCTAGATTATCTTGCAGGACCTGAAGGCCCTGGACCTAATATATTCGATTTTCCTAAGCATTATCTAAAACAGTTTCATCCCAAATATGCCGATCCAAGACAGTTAGAAGAGATGACGAAAGAGGCGAAGTTTCAGTTCTGGTATCAATTATTTTCTAATAAGGCTTCTGCTTATCTTAATAAGGAATTACCTTCACTGAGACCTTGGGTTCTAAGATCAGACCCTACCGCTACAAGGATAATAGCTGAAAGAAATCCTTATTATTGGAAGATAGATACCGAAGGAAATCAATTACCTTATATTGATAGAATAGCCTTTGACATAGTACAGAATATTGAGTTAATAAATATGAAAGCAGTTGCTGGAGAAATTGATATGCAATGTAGAAATATAGCATTTCCGAACTATACACTTTTAATGGAAAATAGAGCTAAAGGAAACTACGATGTCTATAGGTGGACTTCAGGTGCATCAGGAACAGCACTCTTTATAAATCAAAATTTAAAGGGAGATAATGTGTTACAGAAACTATTTAGGAATTATAAATTTAGGCTTGCCTTATCTTTGGCTATAAATAGAGACGAGATCAATAATCTTATTTATCTAGGTTTAGGTGACCCTGCTTACAAACTATTGCCAGAGTCTTATTGGGAAGATAAAGATTTGAGGAGTCTATATGAGTATAATCCAACAAAGGCAAATCAACTTTTAGATGAACTTGGACTAAAGAAAGATAAGTCTGGCTATAGAATAAGACCAGACGGAAAGCCTCTTAATCTTACAATAATAGTAAATCTAGCTTATCCTATACATCCAGATGTCGCAGAATTGGTTCAGAAGTATTGGGATGCCATAGGTATAAAGACTGCCATAGATACAGTAAGTGGCGCACTTTGGTGGCCTAGGATTAGAGCGAGTGAATATCAGATAGCTGCCTACGAAGTTGACTATGCTACGGGGAGATACTTCTTAACATTTTCTCGTAGCTTCATACCAAATGCTAACTCTACTTATTGGGCTCCTTTATGGGGTCTTTGGTATGCTTCTGGCGGTAAGGCGGAGGGAGCAGAGAAACCTACGGGAGATGCTCTTAAATTAATAGCCCTCTTTGATAAAATAAAAGTTACCACTGACGCTAAACAGAAGGCTAAGTTAACCGAGGATGCTTTAGTATTATGCGCCAAAAATCTCTTTGCTATACCTACTATAGCAGGCTATCCTGCCCCTTGTGTAGTGAGGAATAATTTTAAGAATGTTCCTAAAAGTGCAATATACGCCTATCCACTCTTGTCGCCCGGTTATCTAAATCCAGAGCAATTCTTCATCAAGGAATCTAAGTAGAATTTTCTGTTAGGGATGGCAATCCGCCATCCCCAATATTTCTAATATAGGATAGAAGTATAAATGGGTGATAATGTACAGTGACCCAGATTACAAAATTACTAAGGATCCCGCAGTAGTAAAATTCAAAGGTGAATATTCCTTCTACTATACAACTGTAAAAGATGAAGAACATTTAATTGGAATAACCAAGAGCAAAGACTTTATAAGAACAAAGTATAGCTTAAGCATTTTCTAGGGGGTAGAAGAAAAGAGGATTTTATACTTTGCCACAAGACTTAAAGATAGAATTAAGTGAACAAGTAATTGGCTTAGCGCTGGGAAAAGAAGATCCTTTCAGGTTTATCCCTGAGAAGCCTGTATTGAAAGGTGAGTATGAGTGGGAGAAGAATTTTGTAGATGATCCTAGCACTCGCTACAGAAATGGGAAGTTCTTTGTGTTTTATGGAGGAGGAACTAATACCCAGTATGTAGGAGTAGTTGTTTCTGATGACGGATTAAATTGGGAGAAGTTGTATGAAGAGCCTTTTATAAAACTTGATAGAATTGTTAGAATAGACAATTTAGAAGGTATCAGAAAGATACTACACAACCATTCTTCTTTTCTAATGGAGATAAAGACTATATTTTCTTCCACAGCGATTATGCTCATACCAGAAATTGGCCCAGGACTTCCGCTATTACTTGGGTTGAAATAATATGGAGAGATAATAGACCAAGATTGAAGGAAAAAATTATAGATACTATGGATATCAACCTTTGGAATAAAATTCAAAAGTATATTGACATATTTGGAAATCTATGCTATAAGATTTAATGGTAAAAGTAGAATAACCTTAGGAGAGGAGGATGAGAGAGAAAAATAAGCTAACTTTAATTGAAGATGTAGATTAAGATAAAAGAAAAGTTACTCAAAATTATTATACAAGGAGGTGTTAGCAGTGTATAAGAAGTTGGTGGTTTCGGTTTTATTGTTTAGTTTTTTAGTAACTTTAAGTAATTTTGTCTATGCTGAAAAGGTGAAAATTTTGTATTGGACAGGTTGGGGAGGTTCTGAGTTAGAAGACCTTAAAAAGATTATAGATGAAGGTTTTAATAAGAAGCGTACCGATATAGAAGTAGAAACTGTAACTATTTTTGGCGCTTATGAAAAACTTTTAGCTGCGATAGCTGGAGGGACCCCGCCTGATGTGGTTTCCGCAGTTTGGGATTCTCAGTTAGCTTCCCTGGCTGCTAGAGGAGCTATCATACCATTAGATAGTTATATTAGAAAAGATAAGATACGTAGTAGTGATTTCTGGCCAAGACTTTGGCAATCTTTTAAGTACGAAGGACGAATTTATGCTTTAGCCGCTACTACGAATTGCCAGTTTACAGCTTTCAATATAGATATGGTTCAGGCAGCAGGTTTAGACCCGAAGAAGCCACCTAAGAATACTAAAGATCTTTATGTTTGGGCACAAAAACTTACAAAGTTTGATGATAAAGGTAATATACAAATCCTTGGTTACAGACCTTCAGGTATAGCGCTTTGGGGTAGATTGTTTGGTGGACCGAATGCCCTCTATGATGAGAAGAACAAAAAGATTACCGCAAATAATCCTAAGGTAGTAGAAGCTATGGAGTATTTACTTTCTTATAATAAGTTTTTAGACCCTACAAAATATACTGCGTTTACTTCTTCACTAGGTAATTATTGGAGCCCAGAAAATCCTTTCTTTGCCGGTAAAATTGCAATGCAAGACTATGGCGAATGGATAGTTCAGTTCGGATTGAAGTATAATCCTAAACTTAGATATGACATTTTTCCATTCGTTACCCCTACTGGTGCACGTGATTATACTCAGTTTGGTGGAAGTATGTTCTGTATTCCTACTGGCTCTAAACATAAGGATGAGGCTTGGGAGTTTATAAAGTGGATTACAAGTCCAGAACCTATGAAAAAGATAGCAATAGCTTTTACTAATATGCCTCCTAGGATAGCTGTTGCTAAAGACCCTGAAGTTCTAAAAGCTATACCTGTATTAAAGCTTACTATTCCCCTTATGGAAAAGGGCACAGCTTTTACCTCTGTATCTATGCCTGTATGGCAACAATATATGACAGAGCTTAGTGCAGCTGAAAGTATGGTTATTAATGGTCAAAAGACTCCGAAACAGGCGTTAGATGATGTAACTACTAGGATACAGAAAGAGTTAGATACTTTCTTGGCTAGACAGGAAAAAAGATAAAGGAATTATAATTTAAGGAGAAGGGAATTTCCCTTCTCCTTTTTTGATTCAAGGAGGATCACAATGACGAGACTAGAAAAAGGAGAATTGAGGTGGGGATTATTTTTTATACTTCCCTGGCTTTTAGGACTTGTAATATTTACAGCGTATCCGATAATAATGTCTTTCTATTATAGTTTTACTGATTATAGTATTGTCCAAGAACCATTTTGGGTAGGTTTAGAAAATTATAGGACATTAATTAAAGCAGATGACTTATTTTGGAAGTCTCTAAAAAATACGTTTTATATGCTCGGTTTTGGTCTGCCTATAAATTTATTAGCAGGGTTAGGGTTAGCCCTACTTTTAAATATGAAAGTCAAAGCTATGGCTATACATAGAACAATATTCTATTTACCTTCTATTTTGCCGGAAGTGGCTACTGCTATTTTATGGGTCTGGTTATTTAATCCTCAATATGGATTAGTAAATGCTATTCTTAATTGGTTTGGGATAAAAGGCCCTGGTTGGTTAGCCGATCCAGCATGGGCTAAACCTACGTTAATACTAATGGGGCTTTGGGGAGTAGGAGGAGGAATGATAATATATCTTGCAAGTCTTCAAGATGTGCCTCAAGAATTATATGAAGCTGCTGAGATAGATGGTGCTAATGGATGGCAAAAGTTGATAAATATTACTTTACCAATGATAAGCCCAGTAATATTTTTCAACTTGATAATGGGACTTATAGGTACCTTCCAATTTTCTGTTCAGACCTTTGTTGCTACTGGAGGAGGACCTGCTTATTCTACTATGTTTTATGGTCTTTATCTTTATTACAATGCCTTCCAATGGTGGAAGATGGGATATGCATCAGCAATGGCATGGATACTATTTCTTATAACACTTATGATGACTATTATTGTTTTTAAATCTTCTGCTCGTTGGGTATATTATCATACAGGAGGAAGATAAAGATGCAAGAAGCAATAAAATATAGGTCAAGTGAATCATGGAGGGTTAAATTAAAAAGAAAAGCAATTATAAAAGAAATAGTACTTCAGTGCCTACTTATCTTCCTTGGTATTACTTTTCTGTTGCCATTTTTATGGATGATAAGTACGTCTTTAAAATCTAATGAACAAATATTTAAATTTCCCCCTGTGTGGATCCCGAACCCTGTAATGTGGTCGAATTATTCTAAAGCTCTCCAATATTTTCCATTTTTTAGATTTCTAGGTAATACTCTCTATATAACAACATTTAATGTAATTGCAGCTATTTTAGCTCCATCTTTTGTGGCTTATGGTTTCTCTAGAATAAAGTGGCCTGGTCGAGATATTCTATTTTTAATTTTACTCAGTACTATGATGATTCCGAGTCAAGTTACTATGATACCTGTTTTTGTTATGTTTAAAAAAATGGGTTGGGTAGGAACTTTTAAACCTTTAATTGTGCCTGCCTTCTTTGGAGGAGGAGCTTTTTCCATCTTTTTAATGCGTCAATTCTTCATGACTATACCTCAAGAGCTAGTGGATGCAGCAAAAGTAGATGGATGTTCGCATCTTTACATATATTGGCGAATAATGATGCCTTTATCAAAGCCAGCTATAGCTACTTTAGGGGTATTTGCTTTTATTGGAAGTTGGAGAGATTTCTTGGGCCCACTTATTTACCTACAAGATGAGAGGCAATATACTCTTGCTATAGGATTAAGATACTTTTTAACTCAATATGGTGCAGAATGGGCTTATCTTATGGCAGCTTCTGCAGTAGTATCTCTACCTATGGTAGTAGCATTTTTCTTAGCTCAAAAGACCTTTATTCAAGGTATAACCTTTACTGGGATAAAAGGCTAATTATAACTTGAAATTTCGACTTGATTAAGGGAGAATTTATCTATGAAAGCAAAAGAAAGAGTTAAAAGAGCTTTAGAGAGAAAAGAACCAGATAGAGTCCCAGTTTTTCCTGTAATTACCAGTTTACATGCAGCAAGAGTGACGGGGATTAAATATAGAGACATAGTGTTAAATCCGTGGTTAAATTATGAAGCATTATTAAGAGCTTGGAGGCTCTATAGATTTGATGGATTCGAGGTAGGATTGTCTCCTAAACTAGATAAAGATATTTCTGTAGTAAAAGTAAATGGGGAAGAATATTTAGAGAGAGGAGGAAAACTTATAGCAAGACTTCAAGAACGAGATATGCCAATACCTCTAGAGAGTGAAATTCCAATTAAGGAAGAGAAAGATCTAGAAAAAATAAAGATAAAAACTTGGAGAGAGTATATAAAGGAGGGACAGATAGAACCAGTTAGGAGGGTATTAGAAGAAGTAGGAGAAGATGCTTTTATAGCTGGTACAGCTGCTAGTCAGTCTATGAATTTTCTAGTCTCAATGAGAGGTCCGCAACAGGCACTGTTAGATTTAATAGATAATCCTAAATTAGCTCATAGAATTATGGAGATAGGGACTGAAATTTCAATCCAGATAGGATATGCTCTGATAGAAGCAGGTGTAGATGCTATCTATATAGGAGATGCTTGGGCTTCATCTACGATTATTTCACCAAGTCAATACAAAGAGTTTTGTTTTCCTTATCATAAGAAGGCTACCGAAGCATTTCATAAAAAAGGAATACCAGTTTATCTTCATATATGTGGTAATTGTATGCCTATTTTAGAATATATGGCTGAAACTGGAGTAGATGCTATAGAACCTTTAGACCCTCTAGGTGGAGTTGACATAGAAGAAGTAAAAAGAAGGGTTGGAGATAAGGTTTGTTTAAAAGGAGGAGTAAACACTCTTACTCTTCTTAGAGGAACACCTGAAGATGTAATGCGAGAGGCTAAATATTGTATTGAAAAAGCGGGAAAAGGTGGAGGATATATACTTGGCTCTGGAGATGATATTCCTACCGAAGCTTCGATAGAAAACGTAAGAGCAATGGTAGAAGCAGCAGAATTTTGGGGAAGATATTAGAAATGATAAGGAGGAAGTAAAATGAAGGAATTTCCTTTTCCAGAAAAGGAATGTAAGAAACTGTATAGTTATGTTTGCAGGAATTTCAAGTCCCCTGAGGGAGGGACTTATAATAATAGAAATCGTAATTATATAGGTTTTTTTGGGCATCTAAAGTTAATGGAAGCAGAGATTTGCCTTTATCGGGCAACAGCAGATAAAGAATATTTAGACAATTTTAAGAAGGGGTTACTTTTTTGTAAAAGGCAATTTAAGGAGAATATAGGAATAGAAGATTGGTGGAATGCTGATTATACTCAAAGTTCAGAATGGATAGAGAGTAATCACTTAGGTATATTTGCTTTTCTTGTATATTTATATTATCTTTCTACTAGAGATGGTTCTTTTAATGATTTGGCGGAGAAAGCTATGTTAATAATTCCTAAAAATAAAGATAACTCTGGAACTTTTTTAGATGGCTTTAATCTAGACAAGACAATATTGGACGATAATAGATATCTAGCTGATCATTCAGAAATACTTGCTGGCTTCTGGGCGTTATATAAGCTTACTGGGAAAGAACTTTACAGGACTTATTATGAAGATATTTTTAGATTTCTTGACCACAACTTTAAATCTATTCCAAAACAACCAGATGTTCCTGCTTGGTTAGTAGGACCTAAGCATATTACTTATGGAGAAGGGACAAAGGCTATTTACTGTGATGAAAGCCATACTGTTTACAGTCAGTATTTTATATCTAGAGATATAATACTTACGCAATCACAAGAGCGATATAATCAGCTAGTAACATCTACCAAATGGATAAAACACTATGCACTATTCGATGATGGTCTTAGTGGTTATAACGAAAAAGATGACAAACTAATAGGTTGGAGTGCTCTTTATGCTGCTCAGACATATTGGAGTTACTTAATAACTAAGGAACAAGAATTTTATGATGATGTTATTAGGACAGTAGAGTCTATTCTTTTTTATATTGATAAGACGCCTATTGAAACCTTTATCCCTGTCTCTAGTAAAATTAATTGGGGAGAGATGGAGAATAATAAAGCTGGTTTAGGTGAAATATGGCAATTAGCGTCGATATTAGAAGGTTTAAGTATTCCAAAAGTTGTATTTCCATAAAGAAGTTTTTATTTACTATTCTCTTTTTATTGTTCTCTTTTGAAGTATCTCTAACTACTACATGGTCTTATCAGATAACAGGTACTTTTATACAGCTATTTGAAAGAATTAATTATCCAAGCCTTCCTATAGACTGGAATATTAACGAATGGTTAGAAGAAGTTAGATGTATGAAAGAGATCGGTATAGATACAGTAATAGTTCAGTATTCTATGTATGATAATGATGCTTATTATTCTTCAGTATATGGGAAGATAGTAACCAGTAATGACCAAATTGAAAATATTTTAAAAGTTTGTGATAAAGAAGGTTTATTTGTTTATTTAGGATTAGCTTTAGATTCACAATGGTGGAAGGGAGTATGGAATACTAAATTTCTTGATCAGTTAAGAGAGAAGAATATTAAAGTAGTTAAGGAGTTAATTTCTAGATATGGGAAATATAGATGTATGAAAGGTTGGTATTTACCTTTTGAGATAGAAGATAGAATTTTGCTTAATCCTGAAAAAGAAAAGTTATTAAGTAGATTTGTAAGAGATGTAGTAAAAGATCTAAAGGGTCTTACCCCTCACTTACAAATTGTTCTTTCTCCATATTTTTTAGGATTTGTACCACCGGAGATACTTGCTTCCAAGTGGGCTAAGCTGTTTAAGTCGGCTGGAGTAGATATAGTTGCTGTGCAAGATGGAGCCGGAAGAAGAAATCATAAAGTTAGCAATGAAAAAATTTATAGATATTTCAAAGCATTTAATGAAGAATTTAGGGAAAATAATATTAGACTATGGGTAGACATGGAGATTTATACCCAGACAAAGGATTGGCCAAATTGGGACGCTAAACCTATTGACATAAAATCTATTAAAGACAGACTATACATATTAGGTCCATTAGTAGAAAAGATTATATGTTTTGAGTTTACTCATTATATGAGTCCTAGGAGAGGTAAAGAACAAAAAATATTATTTGAAGAGTATAGGAGGTTAAAGTGAGGATTGGACTTCTACCTTTAGATGAAAGACCTTGCAATTTTAAGTTTCCTCAATATATCGCTAAGATAGCTGGAGTAGAGCTATATCTTCCGTCAAAGGAAATTTTGAGTAAAAAAAGAGTTCCGGCGGATTTAGAGAGTGTAGAACAATGGCTTTTAGAAGAATCGAATAGTTTAGATGCATTAATTGTATCTATAGATATGCTTGTATATGGTGGACTTATAGCATCGAGAATTTCGCAATTATCTACTCAAGACGCTATAAACAGACTGGAGATACTAAGAGAGATAAAACAGAGAAATAAGAATCTAACAGTCTATGGATTTAATGTAATTATGAGAACATCTAATTCTAACTCTAACGAGGAAGAGAAAGAATATTGGAAAGATTATGGGAAATTGTTATTTCAATACTCTGAATTGACTCATAAAATAAAAGTATTCAACAGAGAAGAAGATAAATTGTTACTCAAAGAAGTAGAAAATAGTATCCCAAAGGAGGTTATAGAAGATTATTTAAATGGGAGGGAACGAAATCATAGTGTAAACTTAGCCCTTATAGACTTAGTAAGAGATGGGATAATAGATTTTGCTCTTCTTACTCAAGACGATGCAAGTCCATATGGATTACCTGCTTTGGAGCAGAAGGAACTTAGGAAGAGGATAAGAGAAAACAGAATACAGAGTAAAGTAATTATATATCCTGGAGCTGATGAAGTAGGTATGCTTCTAATAGCGAGAGCCTTAAATGTGAAAAAGAATATTACCCCTAAATTCAAAGTTGATTTTAGCTCTGTAAATGGTCCCAATATAATTACAAGGTATGAAGATAGACCTCTCTTAGAAGGTATAAAGGGACAAATAAATGCAGTAAGTGGATTATTAGTAGATAGTTTTAGAGATGCAGATATATCTCTATTAATTAATACGCCAGCTATAGAACAGGGAGAAGCTTACCTATTCTATAACCTAGATAAGGTAGAAGGTCCATTTAGAAATCTTCTCTTTTTAGAAAGAATAGGAAGATACTGCACTGATGTATTAGGTATTCCTGTGGTTCTAGGAGATGTAGCTTATGCAAATGGATCAGACCCAGAATTAATGGAGCTTCTAGAAGAGACAGGTTTTATAGGTAGTCTTACTGGATATGCAGGTTGGAATACATCTGGAAATACTTTAGGAACTGTAATATCAGTAGGGTCAGTGTGGAATGCTTCTTTAAAATTAGAAGATAATCAAAGAGCGTTAAAAGAATTTCTTGCGCTTAGAGTTATTGATGATTGGTTATATCAATCTAAAGTAAGAACCGATATAATAAATAAGTTATTAGAGAAGGGTATAAACCCATGGATATTAGAAGATATTTCAGAGGTAAAAAAGATGATAGTAGAAAGTCTTAGAGGTGAGGTAAGTAAACATAAAAAGTATATTCCATTCAATATTAAAGAGATAGTTTTGCCATGGGACAGATTATTTGAGATAGATATAACTTTTGGGTAAGATAAAGTGAAGAGTTACTAGACTGTGTTAAGTCTTAGGAGAATAACAAATGCAAGAAAGAAGTACTTGTTTAGGATTAATTAGGAGTTACTATCCATCCTTTACACTTACTGAGAAAAGGATAGCAGATTTTGTACTAAATAACCCAAAAGATGTAATATATATGTCTGTTACAGAGCTAGCTGAAAAGTGTAAAGTTGGAGAGGGAACTGTAGTTAGATTTGCTAGAAATATGGGGTTTAGTGGATATCAAGAATTGAAGTTGACACTTTCTAGAGACTTAGTTAATCCATTTGAGAATGTTTTAGAAGATGTTTCTGTGAAAGATTCTTTAGAAGTTATTATAAATAAAGTTACTACGAAAAATTTGAAAGCCATTTCGGATACAACTAGATTAATAGATATAAATACCTTGAAAAAGGCAATTAGAGCTATTGCTAATGCTAGAAAGGTTGAACTTTATGGAGTAGGAGCTTCCGGATTTACAGCCTTAGAGGCAAAATATAAGTTTCTAAGGATTGGTATAATCTGTGATGCTTTAACAGATCCACATTTACAGGCAATGTCGGCAGCAACATTGACATCGAAAGATGTGGCTATAGGAATTTCTCACTCAGGAGCCACTAAAGATACTGTAGATTCCTTAAAGGTGGCTAAAAATGCTGGAGCAAAAACTATTTGTATAACGAATTTTGCACGTTCTCCAATAACAAAAGTAGCAGATATCGTACTTCTTACCGCTTCTCCAGAGTCTCCTTTGGCAAGTGGTGCTATTAGATCTATAATATCCCAGCTTCATATTCTAGACCTTCTATTTACTGGAGTTGCAATGAAGTTAGGAGAAAAAGCTATAAGTTATACAGAAAAGACAGCACAAGCAGTATTGGATAAGTTATATTAAAACATAAAAAAGGAGGTGTTCTAAAATGAAGGGATTTTTAAAAGGTTTGCTGGTTTTAGTTTTGGGTGTTTCTATAGTGCTAAGTAGTTCAACTGTAGCTTTCTCTCAGCAGAAGAATCCTTTAGGCCAGTATCCAACGATAAAGGATTATGA
>JACIXS010000352.1 GCA_014360335.1 bacterium
TAACAGCGGTAAGACAGAGTAACACGCTGATAATAGAAGGTACAAAGAGCAAGGTAGAAGAGATAAAGAGACTAATAAGTGAGCTAGACATAACACCGGTAAAAGAGGAAGCTAGGCAGGTAGTAGAGGCGATAGAGATAAAGGGAGACCCAGCTCAGGTACAGAACACGATAAAAGTAATATACCCCGATATAACAAGCGGTATAAGTGGAAGATATCTAGTACTAAGGGGAGAAGAGAGTAAGGTATCAGAGGCGAAGAGGCTAATCAGCAATATTGATGTTATAACAGTTACTCCAGAAGTCATTGCAAAGACCACCGAATTGACAGAACGGATAACCCTTAAGCATATAGAAGCTAAGGATTTTGTAGAATCGATTAAGGGTCTTTTCCCGCAAGACACATTTGCTATAGAAACACCTACGAATACTGTTATAGTAAAGGGCACAAGAGATGTTATTGATAGGGTTCAAGAATTTGCCTCTGCAGTGGATATTCCTACACCTCAATATATGTTAGAAGCCAAAGTAGTGGAAGTTAATAGAGATGGGGCATTATTACTCGGTATAGATAGCTCTCTTTCAGCTAATTTAAACGTAGGATTATCAACTGATGCTTTGGCTTTAGAATCTCTCACTTCTCTAGTATCCTCTACAGTTCAACTTAATGCAGTACTAAATATGGCACAGAGTAAAGGATTAGCTAAGGTTATAGCAGCACCTAAGATTGCAGCAATAGATGGTAAAGAGGCTAACATCTTTATAGGTGATGTGATAAATTACTTTATACCTAATACGGAAGGCGGATTTGATCTTAGGTCTGTAAGTGCTGGTGTAACTCTTAGGGTTACGGCTAAAATGGAAAGAGACAAGACTATAAGAGTTACCCTAAATCCTGAGGTAAGCAGTATCACAGGATGGACTGGGAGTGGAGCTACTATAGCTCCCAATATTGGGACTAGGAGAGCTTCTACAGAATTGAAAGTGAGAGATGGTGATACTATAATTATAGGTGGCTTGATGAGGTCTTCAGATACCGAGACTGTTAAAAAGGTTCCATTACTTTCGAATATTCCAATATTAGGACAGCTCTTTAAATCTAGAGATACAAAGCAAGAAGAGAGAGAGCTCATTATAATGATTACAGTAAACGTAGTAAAGGAGGAGAAGTAAGTTGTTATATAATAGGGATATACTTTCAATAAATGATTTAACAGTAGAAGATATAGAGAATATCTTTAGATTGACTGATTTTTTAAAAACAGAGGAAGGGAAAGCTCATAAACCTTTGTTAGGTAAATCTGTAGCGTTATATTTTGAGAAACCTTCTACTAGGACGAGAGTCTCTTTTGAAGTTGGAGTATTTCAATTAGGGGGGCAGGCTATCTATCTTGACAATAAAAGTCTTCAGATATCTAGGGGCGAGACTTTAGCAGATACTGCTAGGGTCCTCTCTAGATATGTAAACTGTATAGTGGCAAGGACTCTAAAGGATGAAACAGTTAGAGAACTGGCTAAATATGCAGATATACCGGTTATAAATGCTCTTACTAATAGAGAACACCCTTGCCAAGCCCTTGGAGACATATACACCATAAAGGAGAAGTTAGGTTCTTATAGAGGAATAAAATTTTCCTATATAGGAGATGGGAACAATGTGGCAAACTCTCTTTTGCTTATAACGTCGAAGCTGGGTATAAACTTTTCTATAGCTTCTCCTGTCGGATATGAGATAAAGGATGATGTAAAAGATACTGCAATTAAATATGCTAAAGAGTCAGGGGCGGTAGTTGAGTTTCATAATAATCCAGAACTAGCAGTCAAGGATGCCGACATAATCTATACCGATGTTTGGGTAAGTATGGGAGATGAGGCAGAGGAGGAAAAGAGGAATAGAGATTTTCAAAATTTTAGAGTTGACTCTAGGTTATTAAAGTTGGCAAAGCCAACGGTTAAAGTTATGCACTGTTTACCTGCTATAAGGGGAAAGGAAATTACGGATGAGGTGATGGATGGCCCTAATTCGATAATATTTGACCAGGCCGAAAATAGATTACACGTGCAGAAGGCTATACTATCTTTGATACTGGGATAATGTTTATGAAAAAGTTATTTGGCACCGATGGTGTGAGGGGAGTAGCAAATTCAGAGCTTACTCCTGAATTAGCTTTGAAGATAGCTAAGGCGGGGGGATATTTCTTAGGGAAGGATGTAGATAAACCTAAATTTGTTGTTGGAAGGGATACTCGTTGTTCAGGCGATATGTTGGAAGGAGCAGTAATAGCAGGTTTATGTTCAATTGGAGCAGATGTTATTGACATAGGTATATTGCCAACTCCAGGTATTGCATATCTTACAAGGAGATTAAAAGCCAGTGGTGGGGTAGTTATTTCCGCTTCGCATAATCCTGTTGTTGATAATGGTATAAAGTTTTTTGATAATAACGGCTTTAAGCTTTCAGACGATGTAGAAGAGGCTATAGAAAAATTAATCTTGGAGGAGTTTGAGTTCCCTAAGCCTATAGGCAAAGAGATTGGTAAAGTTAAAATTCTAGAGAATGCATGTGATATATATGCTAAGTATCTCATAAGTCAGATTGGTATAAAGCTAGATGGACTGAAAGTAGTTTTAGATTGTGCGTATGGGGCATCTTATAGACTTGCCCCATATGTCTATAGAGCTTTAGGTGCAGATGTGATATGTATAAACGATGAGCCAGATGGGGAAAGAATAAATGTAGATTGTGGTTCGACCCATCCTGAAGTTATTAGAGAAAAGGCTAAGGAATATCCTACTAGTATTGGCATATCCTTTGATGGGGATTCTGATAGGGTAATACTAGTAGATGAAGAGGGGAGTATACTAGATGGTGATAACATCTTAGCCATATTAGGTATAGAACTTTTTAAAAAGGGACTTTTACAGAACAATATTGTAGTTGGGACAATCTTGAGTAATATTGGTTTAGAGGAGGCTCTATCTCAGTATGGTATTAGCCTAATTAGGGCTAATGTTGGAGATAGATATGTATTAGAAGAGATGTTTAAGAATAATGCGGTGCTTGGTGGAGAGCCTTCGGGACACATAATATATCTTCCAGGTGTTACTACTGGTGATGGTATATTTACCTCGCTTATGGTAGCCAAGATATTAAAAGAAACCGGTAAACCTTTATCTTCATTTAAAAATCTAATGAAACGTTATCCTCAGATATCTGAAAATATAGTTGTAAAAGATAAATACGGAATAATGCAGAATAAGCATATGCAATTATTGATGGATGAATTGAGTAAGGATATGTCTGGTAAGGGTAGATATGTTATTAGACCCTCTGGCACAGAAGATTATTTAAGAATTACTTTAGAAGGGGAAGACGAATCTTTTCTAAGGACATTAATTAAAGAAATAAAAGAAAGGGTGAAGGAAATAGATAATGCATATTTCTGATTGGTTCTCTAGAAAACCTAAATATGCGGTCTTGAAACCTGAGAAAAAAGAGATACCTGAGGGCCTTTGGACTAGATGTCCTAAGTGTCTTGAGATATTGTATAACAAAGAGCTGGAGAGAAATTTGAAGGTTTGTAGTAAATGTGGATACCACTTCAAATTAGGAGCTTGGGAAAGGATATACCAAATTGTTGATGATAAAGAATTCTATGAACTAGATGGAAACTTAGAGAGTGTGGATGCTTTACCTTTCAATGATGGTATATACTTAGATAAACTAAGAGAAAGTAAAGAGGGGACAGGATTAAATGAAGCTATAGTTACAGGAAGAGGTAAGATAGAAGGTTTTGATGTTTTTTTAGGTGTATTTGATTTTGGTTTTATAGGTGGTAGTATGGCATCTGTTGTTGGTGAAAAGGTAACTCGTCTGTTTGAGTATGGAACTAGAGATGGATTACCTGTTATTATAGTTACTGCTACTGGTGGGGCTAGAATGTATGAGGGTATGTTGTCCCTTATGCAGATGGCAAAGACAAATGCTGCTTTGAGTAGATATAGAAAAAAGGGGGGATTATTTATATCTGTCTTGTCAGACCCTTCCACTGCTGGGGTAATGGCTAGTTTTGCATCTCAAGGTGATGTAATAATAGCAGAGCCAGGAGCATTGATAGGGTTTGCTGGTCCAAGAGTTATTGAGCAGACTATAAAACAGAAATTGCCAGAAGGATTTCAGAGCTCTGAATTTGTCTTTCAGCATGGTATGGTAGATATGATAGTAGAAAGGAGTAAACTAAAATCGACAATAGGGAGAATAATAAGAATATGGAACAAGAGGTTAAAGAATTAACTCCTTGGGAAAAGGTCCAAATATCTAGACATCCTCAGAGACCTTTGACCATAGATTATATAGAAAATTTATTCGAAGACTTTGTTGAGCTCCATGGGGATAGGTTATACGGTGATGACCCTGCTCTTATAGGAGGTATAGGAATATTTAGAGACCAGGGGGTAGTAATTATAGGACACAATAAAGGCAAAAACGTAAAGGAAAATGTTTCTAGAAACTTTGGTATGCCCCATCCTGAGGGTTATAGAAAAGCATTAAGGCTTATGAGATTAGCAGAAAGATGGCATTTGCCTGTAATCTCATTTATTGATACCCCAGGGGCGTATCCAGGTATTGGAGCAGAAGAGAGGGGACAGGCAGAGGCTATAGGTAGGAATATCTTAGAGGCTTTTGAGATAAGGACTCCAATACTAGTGGTAGTGATAGGCGAAGGGGGAAGCGGAGGAGCGCTAGGTATAGGTGTAGGGGATAGAATTCTTATGTTAGAGAATGCAATATACTCAGTGATATCTCCAGAGGGATGTGCTGCTATTATTTGGAAAGATTCTAAACAGGCAGAGAGAGCTGCTTCTGCTCTTAAACTTACAGCACAGGATTTACTTAGATTTAATATAATAGACGAGATAATCCCTGAGCCACCGGGAGGCGCTCATAATGATATAAATGCTACTATAAAAGCGGTAGAAGAAAGTATTGCTAGAAATCTAGAAATGATATGTAGTAAAGACTTAGACTCTCTTTTAGAAGAGAGATATCAGAAGGTTCGAAGGATTGGAATCTTCGAAGAAAAATTGGTGCCGAAGGCCGGAGTTGAACCGGCACGGAGTCCAAGCTCCACTTGATTTTGAGTCAAGCGCGTCTGCCTATTCCGCCACTTCGGCTTTCTAGTATAATTTTAGAATAAGAGGGGATACGATGTCAATAGAAAGACTTGTATTAATAGATGGAAGCGGAATAGCTTATAGATGTTACTTCGCATTACCAAGGCTATCTAGCTCTAGAGGTTTCCCAACACAGGCAATATATGGTTTTGCTAATATTATGTTTAAAATTTTAGATGAGATAGAGCCCAATTATGTGGCGGTAGCTTTTGATACTCCAGCTCCCTCCTTTAGACATGAAACTTATAAAGAATATAAGGCGCACCGTCAGGCTATGCCTGATGAGATGAGTATCCAGATTCCATATATAAAAAGGCTATTAACTGCTATGTCTATTACAATACTAGAGTATCCAGGATACGAAGCTGACGATGTAATAGCTACTCTTGTGGATAGATTTAAGAAAGAGTTGGAGATCTCTGTCATATCTGGAGATTATGACCTTTTGGCAGTAGTAGATGAGAATGTAAAGGTTCTTGTCCCTAGAAAAGGGATAACTGAGGTAGAAACTTTTGATGTTAAAGCAGTCGAAGAGAAATTAGGAGTCTTACCATATAAGATACCGCTATTTAAGGCTTTAGCAGGAGATGCCTCTGATAATATAAAAGGTATCGAAGGAATAGGTAAGAATAGTGCTATAGAGATATTGAAAGAGGTAAACACCTTAGATGAGCTTATATCTAAAATCCCTAATCTTCCTTCAAGGTTAAGGACAAAGCTTGAAGGGAAAGAGGAGGAAATTAAAGAGAACCTCTTCCTAGCAACACTAAAGAGAGATGTACCTGTTGATATCGATATAAAAGACCTTGCCCTTAGACCTCCAAATATAGAAGAGATTAAGGATATAGCTATGGAATTGGAAATGAAAACTATACTGAAGAGATTCTCTATAGATATTCCTGTAAGTACAAGTATAGAGATACATACAGAAAAAAAGAGCATTGAAGATGTCATTAATATTATAAAAGACAAGAAATATCTAGCGCTAAGTCCAGAGATAGACTTTTCAGGATATCCACCTAGACTTAAAGGTTTATCTATCGCTACTGATGAGAAGATATATAAGGTCGATGGAGATAGAGATAATTTAAAGGACCTTGTCTTAGATATCATAGCTAAAGATAACTATATAGCGGTATACGATATGAAGTCTCTATGGAAGACGATAGATATGGATAGAGTAGAACCTTTTAATATACTTGATATCTCTATATTAGGCTATTTGCTTGATCCTTCACAAGAGGTAACCTTAAATAAACTTGTAGATAGGTATATAAAAGAGAGATTGTCTCAGGAATATGCCATCTATAAGTTAGGAAGTATACTAAAAGAAGAGGTAGATAAGAATGATATGAGCGAATTGTACTCTAGAATTGAGCTACCACTTACAAGGGTCCTTGCTAGTATGGAGCTTAAAGGGGTCTTGATAGATGTAGATTATCTCCAAGAGCTTTCTAAAGTATTAGAAGTTTCTCTCTCTCAGATAGAAAGAGAAATCTACAATCTTGCAGGAGAAGTTTTCAATATAAATTCCCCCAAACAGCTTGCCTATATACTCTTCGAAAAGTTAAAGCTTCCTCCTGTGAAAAAGACTAAGACCGGATACTCTACTGATGCCGAGGTTTTGACTCAGCTAGCTACTGAGAACGAGATTTGTGTAAAACTTTTAGAGTTTAGAGAATTAACAAAGTTAAAATCTACATATGTAGATGCCTTACCTAAACTTATAAATCCTTATACGGGAAGGCTTCATACTACATTTAGTCAGACAAGTACCTCTACTGGAAGGCTAGCAAGTAGTGAGCCTAACCTTCAAAATATACCAATTAGAAGTGAAATAGGAAAAGAGATAAGGAGAGCCTTTATAGCTTCTAAAGGATATAAGCTTATCTCGGCGGATTATTCGCAGATAGAGCTTAGGGTTCTTGCCCATCTAAGTGGAGACCCGCTACTTATAGAAGCATTCGAAAATGGTGTAGATATACATTCTCAAACTGCAGTTAAGATACTTGGAATAAAACCCGAAGATGTAACGCCTAATCTGAGAAGATTGGCTAAGACAATAAACTTTGGGATAATATATGGTATGAGTGACTATGGATTGTCTAAGGAACTAGGTATTCACAAGAGAGAAGCTAAAGAATATATAGAAAACTACTTTAATACCTATAGAGTAGTTAAAGATTTTCTAGAGAGTTTAAAAGAGACTGCTAGAGAGAAAGGATATGTGACTACTATCTTTAATAGGAGAAGGTATATACCTCAGATAAAGAGCAATAATAAGACTGAAAGAGAGTTAGGTGAGAGATTGGCTATAAATACACCTATACAGGGTAGTGCAGCAGATTTAATAAAGTTAGCTATGGTTAATCTTTACAGGGTTTTAAGGGAGAAGAATTTACCGGCAGATATTCTCTTGCAGATACATGATGAGTTACTCGTAGAGGTAAGAGAAGATGTGGTAGATGAGGTGGCTCAGATAGTCAAAGAGACTATGGAGAATGCTTATCCGATGAGGGTTCCTATAACAGTAGATGTAAAGGTGGGAGATAACTGGTGCGAGATATGAAGGTATTGATAGTTGGTAGTGGTGGAAGAGAAGATGCTATAGCCTATAAAGTAAAACAGAGTCAATTACTATCTAAACTATACTGTATCCCTGGTAATGGAGGTATGGCAAAGAAGGGGGAGGTTATAGAGGGAAAGATTAGTGATATCCCTCAGATTGCTAAGGATTTAGGGATAGACTTTATAATTGTAGGTCCCGAGGCTCCGCTAGTTGAGGGAATTGTAGACAAATGTCGAACGTATAAAATTCCTGTATTCGGTCCAGACTCCAAAGGGGCACAGCTTGAGGGAAGCAAAGTTTTTGCTAAGAATTTTATGAAGAGAAATAATATTCCAACTGCAGACTTCTATGTGGCATCTGGTTATGATGAAGCTGTTAGTTATATAGAAAAATATGGTCTTAAGGCTATAAAAGCTGACGGATTAGCAGGCGGTAAAGGTGTAGTTATTCCTCAGGATTTAGAGTCAGCTAGAGATACCCTTTATAGATTTATGGTGGAGAAAAGATTAGGTGTTTCTGGAGAAAGGGTAGTCTTAGAAGATATTTTAGTTGGTAGAGAGATTTCATGCTTTATAATAACTGATGGTAAGGATTATATACTCTTACCTTCTGCACAGGATTATAAGAGAGCTTACGATGGAAACAAAGGACCAAACACTGGCGGTATGGGAAGTGTTGCACCTATAGCTATGTCAGAAGATATTCAAAAGAAGATTAGAGAAAGAATTATAGAGAGAACTCTTGAAGGGCTAGAGAGAGAAGAGATTAATTATAGAGGAGTTATATACTTTGGACTTATGTTAGTTGATAGAGACCCTTATGTTTTGGAATATAATGTTAGACTTGGAGACCCCGAAACGCAGGCTATAATTCCATTAATAGAGGATGACCTATTAGAGCTATTCTATGAAACTACGGTATCCAGATTACCAAAAGTTAACATAAAGCTGAAACCTATGTATTCCTGTTGTGTTGTCCTTGCTTCTAGTGGTTATCCAGAACATTATGAAGTGGGTAAAGAGATTCTTGGGTTAGAAGAGGTTTCTGAATGCATCGTTTTTCATGCAGGCACTAAACTTACAGGAGATAAACTTTATACTTCAGGCGGTAGGGTCCTGAATATAGTTGGAATAGGAGAAAGCATAGAATCTGCTAGAGAAAAGGCTTATAAGTGTGTCTCTAAGGTTAGGTTTGAGAATATGTTTTACAGGAGAGATATTGGAGAAGGGGTGAAAGATATTGATTGAAAGATATAATGTCCCTGAAGTTGCTAGAATATGGGAAGACGAGTATAAGCTCTCACTTTGGTTAAAGATAGAAATCCTGGTATGTGAAGCTTATAGTAAGCTTGGAGTAATTCCCTCTTCGGCTCTAGAGAGAATAAAGCAGAATGCCACATATGGAAGTGTAGAAAAGGTAAAAGAGATAGAAAAGGAGACAAAACATGATGTGGTTGCTTTTGTTAAGGCGGTAGGAGAAAGCCTTGGTGAAGATGCAAGATACCTACATTTAGGTCTTACCTCTTCTGACCTTTTGGATACTACATTGAGTCTTCAACTAAGAGAATCTGGGAATATTATTCTAAAAGATTTAGAGAATGCTATTGAAACAGTAAGAGAAAAGGCTAAAGAGTATCGAGACTTATTAATGATTGGTAGAACACATGGAGTCCACGCTGAACCAATTACATTTGGATTTAAATTGGCAGGTTGGATTGCAGAGTTAGAACGTAATAAAAAGAGGTTAATCTCTGCTATAGAAGAGATATCTGTAGGGAAGATATCAGGAGCGGTAGGGACATACGCAGAAGTTCCTCCTGAAGTAGAAACTTATGTGTGTGAAAAGCTAGGTCTTAAAAATGATACAGCTTCTACACAAGTCATATCTAGGGATAGATATGCATTCTTCTTAGCTACACTGGCTATACTTGGATCTTCTCTAGAGAGGTTTGCTACGGAGATAAGACATATGGCAAGAACAGAGGTTAGAGAAGTAGAAGAAGGTTTTTCTAAAGGACAGAGAGGTTCAAGCGCTATGCCACATAAGAAGAATCCTATCACTGCTGAACAGATATGTGGACTTGCCAGAGTATTAAGAGGAAATCTCCTTGCATCCCTTGAGAATATATCCCTTTGGCATGAGAGAGATATAAGTCACTCTTCTGTAGAGAGAATTATTATGCCAGATTCAACTATCTTGGCTAGTTATCTTCTACGTAGATTTAGGCAATTAGTAAAAGATTTAGTAATATATCCTGAAAATATGAAGAAGAATCTGAAGCTTACCGGAGGACTATACAATTCTCAAAGAGTGCTTTTAGCTCTTATGAATAAAGGGTTACCCAGAGATAACGCCTATGAAATTGTTCAGAGAAATGCCCTTAAAGCATGGGATTTAGCGAAATCATTCCTCGAGGTTCTTTGGGAAGATGAAGAAGTAAGAAGGTATCTCTCCCAAGAAGAACTAAAGGATTGCCTCAATGACGAAGAGTATAAGAAGAACCTGGAAGTTATATATAAGAGGGTGGGGATAGATTAACAAAGTTATTTAACATTTTGTCTAATTTGTACCTAGTTTTTGTACAAAATTTACTGGAGAATAGTCTTGCCTCTATCTATGCCAGCACTAACTACCGCCTCTCTATTTGCTTTCTTGCAAGGGTGGGGCAATTTTGTGTTCCCTCTGACCCTTCTTCAGGATGATAAATTATATCCTTTGAGTATCCGTCTATTTACCTTTGTAAGTGAATTTGGTGTCCAATGGAATTATTTAATGGCAGGAAGCTTTATATACTCTGTTCCTTCGATAGTTGTAATATTGATAGGTAGCAAATTTTTGATATCTGGTTTAACTGCAGGAGCATTTAAAGAGTAAAATAGGAGGATGATAATAATGTTTAGAGTAGAAGGGAATAGACTTGTAAGAGAGTTTGATTTTGAAAAGCTTTGGGTTGAACCTTGGGGTAAGGATAGTTTGAGAGTTCGTATAACGAAAGAATCAGAAATGCCAGATAAAAGCTGGGCTCTTCTAGAACAGCCAGAATATAAGTCAGAGATAAAGATAGAAGGGAATAAAGCAAGTATAACTAATGGAAAGATTACCTGTCATATAAATGAATTTGGAGCAGTAAGATTTGAGAACGATAAGGGGGAGACTCTACTAACTGAGAAATGGCAGACTAGGGATGATATTAATAATCGTATATCTCTTATGATTCCAGGAAGAGAATTAAAACCAATCATAGGCGGAAAGTATAAAGCTACAGTCCGGTTTCAAGGAAATGAGTCAGAAAAGATCTATGGTTTGGGACAACATCAGGAACCTTTCTTAAATCTAAAAGGGTGCAGTTTTGAATTGGCTCAGAGGAATTCTCAGGTTAACATACCATTTGCTTTATCTAATCTGGGTTATGGTTTCTTGTGGAATAATCCAGCTTATGGAAGAGTAAGTCTATCTAGGAACTGTACAGAGTGGGTAGCAGAAGTTACAGATATAATAGACTATTGGATTACTGCGGGTGATACCCCAGCAGAGATTATAGAGAAATATACTGCTGTTACCGGTAGACCTCCAATGATACCTGACTTTGCCCTGGGTTTTTGGCAATCTAAGCTTAGATACATAACGCAGGAAGAACTATTGGAGGTTGCTAGAGAGTATAAAAGAAGAGGACTTCCGCTTTCTGTTATAGTAGCTGATTTCTTTCACTGGACTATGCAAGGAGAGTGGCAATTTGACCCAAAATACTGGCCAGACCCAGAGGGTATGGTAAAAGAACTAAAGGATATGGGTGTAGAATTGATGGTCTCTATATGGCCAACCGTTGATACCCGTAGTAAATACTATAAGGAGATGAGGGCTAAAGGCTATCTACTAAATACTGAGCGTGGAGTCCGTGTTCATATGATATTTAGAGGAAATGAGACCTTTGTAGATTTTACTAACCCCAATGCTCAAAAATATGTATGGGAAAAAGTTAAGGAGAATTACTATAAATATGGAATAAGGGTATTCTGGCTAGATGAAGCAGAGCCCGAGTTTAGGCCATACGATTTTGACAATATACGTGGATATCTAGGACCATGGCTTGAAGTTGGGAATATATATCCATTTATGTATGCTAAAGCGTTCTATGATGGGATGACATCTGAAGGAATAAAAGATGTAGTAAATCTAGCACGTTGCGCTTGGGCTGGAAGTCAACGCTTCGGAGTTATTATATGGTCTGGAGACATACACTCAAATTTTGAAACACTAAGGAAGCAACTTCCTGCAGGCCTCAATATGGGACTTTCTGGAATTCCTTGGTGGACTACAGATATTGGCGGATTCTTTGGAGGGGACCCTAATGATCCAAAATTTAGAGAACTTATAGTAAGATGGTTCCAGTTTGGAGTTTTCTGTCCTATCTTTAGACTCCACGGATATAGATTACCTGAGGGTAAGAAGGATGAAGATGCTGGCATCTGGGACTTGGAGACCTGTGGACCTAATGAGGTTTGGAGTTATGGAGAAGAGGCTTACGAGATAATAAAGGAGCTTCTCTTTATGCGTGAGAGGTTAAAGCCGTATATTAAAGAACAGATGAAACTAGCTCATGAGAAAGGTTATCCAGTTATTCGTCCTCTATTCTTTGATTTTCCTAATGACAAAGAGTGTTGGAATGTAGAAGATGAGTATATGTTTGGCCCAGATATCTTAGTTGCACCTATACTGTACGAAGGAATGTCTAAGAGAGTTGTTTATCTTCCGCAAGGGACAGAATGGAAAGATGCAAATAGTGATAAGGTGTATAATGGTGGCCAATGGGTTGAAGTTTCTGCTCCTCTCAGTGTGATCCCTGTATTCCTTAAAGGTAACGTAAGCTTGCCTATAAAAGGCTAGTCATTAAAGGTAAGACCTCCTAGAAATTTTACTTAGTGCTTCTAGGAGGTCTTTGTGAATTTTAGCCCCTATTATTATAAAGAGATTCTGTAGACCCCCCCTGGTTTGGTGCTTAGTTCCTTTACCGTTAATTTATTTCTAACTCTACATAACCCTCCTTTTCCGGAATATATAACTACTTCTGTTGGCTTTCCTCCATCCCAAAATATATCTACTTCAAATCCTCCCCTAGCTTTTAACCCCTTAACATACCCACTTTTCCAAGACTTAGGTAAAGCAGGTAATATGTGTATCTCATTCTCGTGACTTTGTATAAGCATCTCTGCTATTCCAGCTATCGCCCCTAGGTTTCCATCAATCTGAAATATCCCAGGTGGGTGAAGATCAAAAAGATTTGGAGCTGTAAAGTGTTTAAATATCTCTAAAAGACTATCAAATGCTCTCTCTCCGTCCTCTAATCTAGCCCAGAGATTCATCATCCATGCTCTACTCCAACCAGTGCTACCACCACCATGATTTAATCGTCGTTCTAGAGTTACTCTACAGGCATCTGCTAATTCTGGTGTTTTTCTAAGAGAAATCTGACTGCCAGGATACAGAGCAAATAGGTGTGAAATATGTCTATGTCCAGGTTCCACCTCTTCGTACTCTTCGTCCCATTCTAATAGTTGTCCCTTAGAACCTATCTTTAATGGGGGGAGTTTCTTTAGCATCTTAGTAACTTCTTGTTTTAGATCTGGTTCTATCTGTAATATTTCTCCTATAGATATATAAGCGTTAAATAACTCGTAAAGTATCTGAGAGTCCATAGCTGGAGCTTTGCAGATACTACCAATCTCCCCATTAGGGAGTTTATAGGAGTTTTCTGGAGATTGTGATAGCCCAGTTATTAGATATCCATTTTCGTCCTCTATAAGGTAATCTAGAAAGAATAAGACAGCATCTTTCATAAGAGGGTACACAATATTTAATAAGAAATCTTTATCTAGATTAAACCTATAGTGTTCCCAGAGATGAAGACAGAGCCAGGCAAAGCCCATCGGCCAGATGTAAGCTCCTTTTCCTACCGGTGCGGTATCACCCCAGATATTAGTATTATGATGTGCAACCGCTCCTCTACACCCATACATGACTTTAGCAGTCTTTCTGCCAGAGATATCCATCCTCTCAAGAAGATCAAAGAGAGGTTTATGACACTCAGATAGATTACACATCTCTACAGACCAATAATTCATCTCAAGATTTATATTTGTAGTAAAACCAGATTCCCAGGGCGGAGAAAAACTATCGTTCCATATCCCCTGTAGATTTATAGGACAAGAACCAGGGCGACTACTTGAGATTAAAAGATATCTTCCATAATTAAAATATAAAGGGACAAACGATAAATCCTCTTTACCCTCTTTTATTTGATTTAGTCTTTCTTCAGTTGAAATATTTTTATTATTCTTGTCTTCGAGTTCAAATGATACCCTATTAAATAGACTTTGATAGTCTTCTATATGAGATATCTTTAGACGTCTATATCCCTTTTCTTTTGCTTTCTTTATCTGTTCTTCACAGGTAAGTCTAGGATTATCACAGTAGAAAGTAGTATTGGCAGATATTAAGATTGTTACGCTACTGGCATTTTCTATATGCAATGCATCACCAATAGGATATACTTCTCCATCTTCTGTTAACACATCTATAATAGAACAGAACTTAACGCCATCTTCACCACTTTTGCCTTCAATAATTATCTTATTGTTTACAACTTTACCTCCTGGATCAAATGGTCGCCTCATAAAGTTGATATTTAAAGAAAGACTATAAGGACGATTACACTCTACTCTCACTACTATTACCTGGTCTACTGCGCTAGAGAAGTATTCCCGTGTAAAGATAGAATCTGCCACCCTATAATGAATATAAACGATTCCTTTTTCAAGGTCCAGTTCTCTGTAATATTCATCTACTTTATCTCTATGACTAATGAATCTTAAAAACAAATCACCTAGAGGCTGATATGGATTTTGATATCTAGGTATTCCTGCCATACTTACGATAGCTAACTGCTCTGCCTCAAAAAGTCTACCTTCTTTTACTAATTCTCTTATTTGGGACAAGTATTTTATTGCATCGGGATTGTTTCTATCTTTAGGTCCTCCATAGTATATCGAATCTTCATTAAGCTGGATTCTCTCCTCTTGGATACCACCAAAAATCATTCCTCCTAATCTTCCATTACCTATAGGTAATGCCTCTAGCCACTTTCTAGCTGGTCTAAGATACCAAAGTTTTTTATTAGAGATAGGAATCACCTCTTTTTGAAAATAATAAGGGTAGGCTGTAAAAATCTTGCCTACCCTTATTATAAATTGTCTTATCTCTTTATAAAGAATTGCTCTGGATGCGCATTAGCTGGAGTAAATAGAGAATCGTCTGAGATTACTCTTTCCGGTACATTTCTAAAGTTGTTTTTTACAATTACAGGTTGAGGTAACTCTCCTACAGTACCAATCATCCAAATATTCTTCTTATGGATATTAAAGATTTCTCTGATATATCTGTCTCTAAGCACTCTATTAGTGGTTGCTTTAGCCTTTTCCCAAAGAATAACCATCTTCTTTATATCTTCAGGTGGTTCTATTCCTGATTTTCCACCGGTAGCTATCCAAGTACCCCATGCTGGTGCCCACTGCTGAGGTCCAACAAGTACATACCAGGTAATATTAAGTAGTGGGCTCATACTCTTATCGAGACACCATGCGCTAGCTTCTAACTGGTTAGCATTCATACGGGTGTTCCATAGAGAACGGTCGATTAGCTTTAGTGCAACCTTAATTCCAAGCTTCTCCCAATATTTTACTATTAGTTCCATTACATCACTAGTGGTTGCCCCTGGGAAAGAACAGTACTCTAAAGTAATAGCTAGAGTTTTACCGTCTGGTCTTAATCTATATCCATCCTTGTCCCTCTTAGAGAGTCCCATCTCGTCTAGAAGTTCATTTGCCCTTTTAGGGTTATATTCTGCATAGGCTTTTTCCCATTCGGGATCGTAGTAAGGAGACTGACTTATAATAGAGGCTTGGCGTGGCTTCCCTAAACCAAAGTAAAACAGTTGATTTAGTTCTTCTCTATTTATCGCTAAAGATAGTGCTTGTCTAAATCTAACATCTTGGAATATCTTTCTAAGGACAGGGTCCTCTACCGTCTGAGTTACATAGAGCATGGGATCAGAGCCTGCAGCAGTATCCCACATTAATACCCTATAATCCCCTTTACCTCTATTTTCCATAAAGAGTGTATAGTTAGAAAGGTAGATATGTCTTAACTGCATGTCTATTTCTCCTGCTAGTGCCTTCATATTTACCATTTCTGCATTCTGAACTATATCAAATACAACTCTATCAATATACGGCAACTGGTTTCCTGCTATATCTATCTTCCAGTAGTAAGGATTTCTTTCACATACAACCCTCGTACTTGTTACTTGAGAGACCTTCCAAGCCCATAAGACAGGTCTATCTATATTCTGCCAAGAATTTCTATTTGAGAAATATCTATACCATGCATCAAATCCTGCCTCTTTAGCTTTCTTATTTAACTCATCTAAAGAGACATAATTTGGATGAAACTGTTTTAAGTAATGACTAGGTGCAAATGGTTTCGAGTAGATTCCATCATAGCATAGTTGCCATAGGAATATTCCATTTGGTTTTTGGAACCTGAATCTTACAGTATAGTCATTGACCTTTTCTACAACTACAGGCTTTCCTTCACTTGTTAGCCAAGAAGGGATAACAGGTGTCAGCTCTTTATTGAGAATAATGTCTTTATACCAGAACATTATATCATCAGCAGTAAAAGGAGCCCCATCTGACCACTTCATTCCGTTACGTAGGTAGAATGTATAGACTCTACCTTCTTCGGAGATCTTCCACTTTTTGGCGATATTAGGGACAATTTGAGTTCCATCAACATTAGTTCTTACTAGTCCTTCACCGCTAAGACGAGTATCGATAATTCCGCAATCGCTTATCCCTATAGCTACTCTACGCCAAGTTCCTCCATATTGTCCAATTTCTTCTACTGGAACAATGACTAAAGGTTCTTTTGGAAGTCTTTCTTTTACAGGCGGTAATTTTTTCTGCTGTACTAGCTCTGCTAGAGAAGGTGCCTCCTTAAATGTAGTTATCTTCTTACCGGTTGCCCTCTGATAGTCAAAAGGGCTGTTATATTGAAAAGGAGACGGTACTTTCTGAGCAAAAGATGTATTGACACTGCTAACAACGATAAGAAAGATGACCATTAAAGGTATAAATCTCTTAATCTTCATCTTTCTTCATCCCTCCTTCATATTAAATTCTTAGTTATCAATAACAATATTATATCGCTTGCATAAGCTAAATTCAAATAAAGTATGAAAGAGAAGTCCCTAATACGTGATAGTAAGGACTTTCACCTGTTTATCCTACGCTAGAATTTGTAGAACCGAGATAGAGTAAATTAAGTTAGTGTAGGTAAATTTTGTATAATACTTATCTATTCTATTATTCGGACTCTTTCCTCTTTTCTTGGTTTAATATCTGGATATGGGCCATCACAATAACCGAGTATAACAAAACATCTAGCAGTATAATTTTCAGGGATTTGCTAATCATCCTGTACTATCTTAATCCTTAATATTTCTTATCTAAGGAATTTAGTGTTAAAATTATCTCTATACAGATATCCGATTGGAGGGATGAACGTTGGGTATAGATATGGAAAGAGAAATTAAGATAGCCTACATAGGCGGAGGTTCAAGAGGGTGGGCTTGGAGGTTAATGACAGACCTAGCACTTGAAAAGGACTTAAGAGGAACAGTCTATCTCTATGATATTGATTATGAATCTGCTAAAAACAATGAAATCATAGGGAATAAGATCTCCAGTAAACCTGAAGTCCCTGGGAAATGGCATTATGTGGCAGTAAAAACCTTGGATGAGGCATTATACGGCGCTGATTTTGTGGTTATATCTATACTACCAGCAACGTTTACTGAAATGTATTCTGATGTTCATGCCCCTGAAAAATATGGAATATATCAGTCAGTAGGTGATACTACCGGTCCTGGTGGACTTATAAGGGGACTAAGGACAGTTCCTATGTATATCGAATTTGCAGAAGGTATAAAGAAGAATTGTCCAAACGCATGGGTGATTAACTATACAAATCCAATGGCAATATGCCTTAAAACGCTATATGAAGTCTTCCCTGAGATAAAAGCTTTTGGGTGTTGTCATGAAGTATTTGGAACTCAAGAACTTTTGGTAGATGTTGTAAAACATTCCCTCGGTATAGAAGATAAAATCTCTAGAAGAGATATTAAGGTCAATGTACTGGGGATTAACCACTTTACATGGTTTAACAGGGCATCCTATAAGACGGTAGATATATTCCCCCTCTATGAGAAATTTATAGATAGATATTATGAAGAAGGCTATGAAAGAGAAAAGGGGCTTTGGGAGAGAAACTACTTTGCCTCTGCAAATAGAGTTAAGTTTGATCTATTTAGACGATTTGGGCTTATAGCAGCAGCTGGAGATAGACATCTGGCAGAGTTTATGCCATACATATATCTTACTGATAGAGAAACGGTAAGAAAGTGGAAGTTTACTCTTACTCCCGTTGAGTGGAGGATAAAGAATAGAGAGATGTTAATAGAACTAAGTAAAGAATTTGCCTCTGGAGAAAGGGATATACCGCTAAATCCGTCTGGCGAGGAGGGGGTTATGCAGATGAGAGCTATCTTTGGCTTAGATACATTTGTAACAAACGTTAATCTACCAAATAAAGGACAGATTCCTAATCTACCTATAGGTGCGATCGTAGAAACTAATGCTGTCTTTACTAGAGATGATGTCCGACCAGTATATGCAGGAGAGTTACCACAAGACCTAGCAAGTATAATGATAAGACATATAAGTAATCAAGAGCTGATTGTGAGAGCAGTCCTTGAGAAAGACCTTAATATTGCTAGAAGAGCTTTTCTAAATGACCCAGCTATAGAGAGACTAAATATGGATAAGGCTAACGAATTGTTTGATGAGATGATAAACAATACCAAGGAATATCTGAAAGCAACATTCTCTCTTTAGTTAACTTATTTTAAAATAAGGGACTGGGGTAAGACTTATTTACCATTATAATATTTATGCTTAATTGTCATAATATACTACTTAAATGCTTGACTTCTAAGTAGTTAGGTGTTAAACTTTATTGCAGATAGATTAAAAATTTGAAAGGAGGTTATAAAGATGAGAAGATTCTTAAAAGTCTTTTTAGTTTCTCTATTAAGCATCTCTTTATTAACAAGTGTAATCTCTATTTCTCTTGCCCAACAAAAAATTACCCCGGGACAGTATGCTACTATAGCTGAGTATCAGAAAGTCTCTGGTAAAAAGATAACCAAATTTAGTGAGGCACCTCAACTAGCAGAACTAGTAAAGCAGGGCAAGTTACCGCCAGTAGAGAAGAGACTGCCAGAAGAACCAGCGGTAGTGGAACCGATAGAAGAGATAGGGAAGTATGGAGGAACTTTAGAAGGACCGCACCTTGGCAGATCACCACAATACACTAGGATAACCTACGAACCACTTGTTAGATGGAATTTAGATACAAATAAGGTTATCCCCAATGTGGCTAAGAGTTGGAAGATAAGTAATGGTGGGAAGGTAATAACATTCTATCTTAGAAAAGGGATGAAATGGTCGGATGGAGAGCCATTCACTGCAGATGATATACTCTTCTGGTATGAAGATATAATCCTAAATAAAGATTTAACGCCAGTATTCCCATCCTGGCTACTTGCTGGTGGAAAACCTGGCAAGGTGGAAAAGGTAGATACCTATACTGTAAGATTTGTTTTCGAAGCCCCATATACATTTCTTCTCCAGAGAATAGCGAGTGGTCAAGATTGCTATGCACCTAAACATTACCTTAAGAAGTTCCATCCCAAGTATACCTCTATGGATGAGATAATGAAACAGGCTAAAGAAGAGGGTTTTGATGCGTGGTATAAGCTATTTAATGCAAAGGCAACAAGATGGGAGAATAAGGACCTCCCAGTAGTAACTGCTTGGAAAGTTGTAACACCATTAAGTAACCCTGTATTTACTGCAGAGAGAAATCCATACTATTGGAAGATCGATCCAGCTGGGAATCAGTTACCATACATTGATAAGGTTGTATGGACCCTTGTCCCAAACAGAGAAGTAAGGATAATGAAGTATATAAATGGAGAGGCGAGCATAGGCTACTATGATACCTTCGAGTCTGACTATACTGTTGTTATGGAGAATCAGCAAAAGGGTGGATATAGGGTTCTAAAGTGGATTCCAGCACTTACTAATGTAGGAACACTATTTATTAATCAGAATGTAAAGGACCCTGTACTCAAGAAACTATTTACTAATGTTCAGTTTAGAAGGGCTTTATCACTAGCAATTAATCGTAATGAAATAGCTCAGCTTATATACGCAGGGAATGCTACACCAAGGCAGGTATCTGTCTTTAAAGGTTCCCCTTATTATGAAGAGAGATTTGAGAAATCCTATACAGAGTATGATCCAAAGAAGGCTAATCAGATGTTAGACCAGTTAGGTTTGAATAAGAGAGATAAGGATGGCTATAGAATAGGACCCGATGGTAAGACACTGGAGATATTGATTGAGGTCCTCCCTGGTATAGGAACAGAACCAGATATAGCAGAGATGATAAAAGGATACCTTAAGAATGTTGGCTTAAAAGTCAACCTCAAGACTCAAGAGACATCACTTTGGGTGACAAGGGCTAGAGCTGGTGAACAACAGATTGGACTCTATGCAGCAGCTGGAGCTTATTATCCACTTATAGATAATGTCTGGTTCTTCCCAGTGTCTGATTACTGCTACTGGGCTCCTCTATATGGATTGTGGTATTCCTCTGGCGGGAAATCTGGAGAAGAGCCACCAGCAGAGGTAAAACAGTTATTAAAACTATACGATGAGGCAATACTTGCAGTTGGAGAAAAAGAGAGAACACTTTTAGTAAAGAGAGCCCTAGATATATACTCTAAGAATCTCTGGACTATCGGTATAGTAGCTCCAAATACAAGACTTGTTATAGTTAAGAATGAACTAAGGAATGTTCCTGAAGTTACCGTCCATGAGAACGTAAACTCCTGTCCTGGGCATACTAATCCAGAACAGTGGTTTTTCAAAAAGTAAATCTGGTATCTAGTAAGGGGGAGAGTCCTCCCCCTTATTTTATTTTTGGAGGGAGCAAGATGATTGACATACATACCCATTTAGGAAGACTACTAAGAGAGGATCTCCCAGTAACAATAGAAGAGTTGATTGAGAATATGGATAGGTGGGGGGTAGAGAAAGCGGTAGTTTTACCATTAGATGCTACGCCTGAGGGAAGCACCTTTTGGTTTACCACTGAACAAGTTTTAGAGGTTTACAGAAGGTATCCAGATAGAATAATACCCTTTTGTAAACTAGATCCAAGACAGATTAACAATTCTCCAAATACAGACTTTACCTGGATACTTCAGGAATATAAAGATTTAGGATGCAGAGGAGTTGGAGAGATAACTGCTAACCTATATATAGATGACCCTATGGTACTGAATCTCTTTTCTCAGTGTGGAGAGTTGGATATGCCTGTATTATTTCATCTAGTAGATCGGATAGGAGCACCATATGGTCTAGTAGATGATATCTATCTACCAAGATTAGAGAGAGCTTTGAAAGAATTACCGAAGACTATCTTTATAGGGCATGCTATGTCTTTCTGGGCTGAGATAAGCGCAGATGTATCGGAAGAGACCAGAGGAGGATATCCAAAGGGACCAATTAAAAGCCCTGGAAGGCTTCAGGAATTACTAAAGAAGTATGATAATCTCTATGGAGACCTTTCTGCGGGAAGTGGTTTTAACGCTATTACTAGAGACCCTGAATATGGATATAAGTTTTTAGAAGAATTTCAGGATAAACTTTTATTTGGGACAGATTTTTGTCATCATAACCAAGAGGTTCCTATTGTAGAGTATATAAAGAATGCCTTGAAAGAGGGAAAGATATCCAAGACAGCTTATGAGAAGATAACCTATCTAAATGCGGAAAAGTTATTAAAGTTGAAATAGTATATTAATAGCTGATGTTTCAAAAGATTCAAAATGTCCATTATGGTAGGACAGTTATTTTATCTGCCTATTTAGTAAGGTTAAAAATTACGAATGCAAATGTCCCTTCGCCAATTTATATGTTTTTAAATTTTTATATTAATTTAGAGAAGTAAGGGCTATTTATCTTGACATTTTATAAATATACTTATATAATTTTTGCAAAAGAGGTGTGTTATGGATTTCTATAAAGATAACTTAAATATCTATAATACAAGATCAGTCTATTACATAAGAAAAACGGGAGAGAGGTTAGGGTTAAAGAAAGAAGAGATAGAAGCAATAGTTTCCCCTCAAGAGGTTAGAATCTTTAGGCTTTCCTGCAAGATCTTAGGTAAGACGGTAAACTTTCCTGGAGTTATGTGTCTCCATAATGATGCTCGGGGACCTTATAAGGGTGGTATAAGAATATCCAATGATGTAGATATAGCTGAGACAGTAGAATTGGCAAGGCTTATGACTTTAAAGACAGCTATTTCAGATATAGAATTTGGAGGTGGGAAAACAGGGATAAACGTTGACTGGAATTATATGTATAAGTTGTATAATAGAAGACCAATAGATATCGAGTTTGAAAAGATAGTGCGTCTAGACATAGTAGAGTATTTTGCACAGATGTATAGAGACACATTCAAGAATCACATCTATATTCCAGCCCCTGATTTAGGTACAGGTCCAGAGGAAATGGCTTTTATATATAATGAGACTCTAGACCCTGCTTCTGTTACAGGAAAGCCAGAAGGGGTACACGGGTGGCTTCCAGGTAGAAGAGAAAGCACAGGTTATGGATGTGCTTTCATTACTAAAAAGTTTCTACAGGAATGTCTAAATAAGGATGTCCAAGGTGCTACAATTGCTATACAAGGTTTTGGTAATGTGGGGAGCTATTTAGCCAAGTATCTGTATGAAGATGGGGCTAAGATTATAGGCATCACCGACTTATATGGTGGAGTCTATGATGAGAAGGGGATAAATATACCTGCTTTGACTGAATATGTAAAGAAAAATGGCACAATCTCAGGCTTTAGCCCAAATAGTCTTACAAATGAAGATCTTTTCTCTCTACCAGTAGATGTTCTTATCCCTGCTGCTACCGGAAACGTAATAAATTCAAAGGTGGCCAAGAAGATAAAAGCTAAGGGAATAGTAGAAGCAGCTAATAATCCAATTACACTAGACGGAATGAGTGTAATAGAGGAGAGGAGAATTCCTGTTGTCCCTGATATTATAGCTAATTCAGGTGGGGTAATAGCGTCTATGGAGGAATATTCTAGGTCTTTGAGTGCTTTAAAGACTAAGAAGGAAGAGGTTTTTTCTATAATCGAAGAAAAACTACAGCAAGGATTTGAGAACTCTTTAAAACTTAGTAAAGAGTTAAATATCAATATGTGTGAATCTGCAATTCAGATAGCCGTAGAGAGAGTATATAAGGCTATGAAAAATAGAAGATATATCTAGTTCCTAAAGGAGGAGGTGTTCTAAAATGAAGGGATTTTTAAAAGGTTTGCTGGTTTTAGTTTTGGGTGTTTCTATAGTGCTAAGTAGTTCAACTGTAGCTTTCTCTCAGCAGAAGAATCCTTTAGGCCAGTATCCAACGATAAAGGATTATGA
>JACIXS010000353.1 GCA_014360335.1 bacterium
TAGGTAAAGAACGCTTAAACTGGTTCTTCTTCACTAGATTTATAACCTTATTAATCTTTGCAATATCATATCCCCTCTCTACTAAAATAGAAGGAGAGATTCTTTTTTCTATAAGGTTATATAATATATCGTCTGCCTCTTCATAAGTTATACCTAACTCTCCTTCATCCGTTTGACCAATCCATAAGTCAGCAGTAGGAGGTTTAGATATAATTCTTTCTGGGATTCCTATCTCTCTTGCTAAAGTCCTTATCTGTGTCTTGTATAGGTCCCCTAAAGGGTTTATAGCAGAAGCCATATCCCCATATATAGTCCCATAACCAAGTAATAGTTCCGTCTTGTTACTAGTCCCTAATACTAAGGCATTAAGCTCATTAGATTTATCAAATAGGATACACATTCTAACTCTAGCTATAAAATTTCCTTTTCTAAGCCTATCTACATCATCTGTCTTAAAATAACTATCAACTATTGGAGTTATATCTATCGTCTCTGCCTGAATACCCAGTATCTTTACCATAAGCTGTGCGTCTTCTAAATTTTCTTTACTTGTAGTTTTATAGGGCAATAAAAAGCCAAAAACATTCTCTCTACCCAAGGCATCAACTGCTAGCGTTGCAGAAACGCTAGAATCTAAACCACCAGATAAACCAATAACTACCCTATCTATATCAAATTTTTTAGTCTCGTCCTTTATAAATCTCACAAGTATATCCCTCGTAAAGATTGGATCAAAAGGAATATTAGTATTCATGAGTGATATCCCTCACCAACCTGAATGCCTTGTCAAAATTCATAGAGGTATTATTGCTTCTAAGTGGCTCTAAATCCAACTCCAAGCTAATAATCGATTCTTCAAAATATGGGCAAGAGGCTAGGACCTCCCCAGAAGGACTTATTATACAGGAACCACCAAAGAAGTTTATACCATCTTCAAAGCCTACCCTATTTACATAGACAATATAGATAGAATAAAGTCTTGCATAAGTTGATAAAAGATCTTTTAGGTCTAAAGAACTCTTAGGGATGCCTATTTTGCTAGAGGAATAACCAATAGATACATTATTAGCCATTACTACTAGTACTTTAATCCCAGCCTTAATGAAAGGCAGTATTATTGCAGGGTTTATTATATCTTCACCAAGAACAACTCCTAACTTGCCCCATCTAGTATCTACAATTTCTATCTTATTTCCATCTGTGAAATATCTAGCTTTTCCTACATAAGAAGCTAAGAAGAGTCTATGTTGAATAGACTTGAGAGAGAAGTCACTATAGTAAAAAGCAGAATCATAGAGATTACCGTCTTCCCCTAGTTCTACTAGTCCAATAATTATATCTATATCCTTGGAAGCTTCTAATATAGGCTTAAGAAGGCTACTCTCTTTCGTTTGTGCTATATCTATAGCGAGGTCCATAAGGTTGGAGCCGGTAAGGCTCAATTCAGGAAATACTAAAAATTGAGACTTTCCCTTTACTTCTTTAATAATCTCTATATGTTTTTTTATATTATATTCTAAATCTCCTAATCTAGGATATATCTGTGCTAGAGAGATTCCCAACTTCATCTCCGTCCAACCTTTTCTAAAAGCTTAGTCTCAACACACTCAGGGACTAAGCCTGAGACATTACCTCCTAATCTAACTACTTCCTTAACCACACCAGAACTTAGATAGGAATATTCATAACTCGTCATCAGGAATACTATCTCCACATCTGGATTTAATCTTTTATTCATAAGAGCCATCTGGAATTCAGTCTCGAAATCTGAGACAGCTCTAAGCCCTCTAACAATTACATCTGCTTTTACTTTTGATACATAATGAGCCAATAACCCATCAAAATTATCAACCTTTACATTGGGTATATTGTTGAGGCTCTTTTTTATTAATTCCATCCTCTCTTCAACCGTAAATAGAGGGGTTTTAGCTGGATTCACAAGAACAGCCACTATGAGCTCATCAAAGAGCTTTGATGCCCTTTTTATTATATCTATATGCCCATTTGTTATAGGGTCAAAACTCCCAGGATATACAGCTCTCTTCATCTAAATACCCCTTTTATATATAGTAACAATGATTCTCCATATCTTTTTTCTCTTACTATATTAAGAGACTCTCTATTAATATTACTTCTTATAGAAGTCTCCCATATTATAATACCACCATTTGCAAGTAGCCCTTTACTTAAAATTTCCCTAATAATATTAGAACAATCAATGCTGTATGGCGGGTCTAGGTAGATAATTTCATACCCAGTATCCGATAATCTAATGAAATCTTCAACCGTCATACAGTATAGATTCGCCTTTTCTAAACAACCAAGCATATCCAGATTCTTTTTTATGATATCTATACATTTTCTATCCCTTTCAACAAAAGTAACTGCATCAGCTCCTCTACTTAAAGCTTCTATACCTACAGTACCAAAACCTGCATAGAGATCTAAAAACATAGAATCTATTACCCTATTCCCTAGAGAACTAAAGACAGCCTCTCGAATGAAGCCCATAGTAGGCCTTACATTGATATTATTCGGAACGTGTAATCTTCTACCTTTAAATATCCCCCCTGTAATTACTATCTCCATTATTAACCTGTACTCAAGAATTCTAAAATACGAGAAGTATCCACCTTCTCTCTAAGCTTTTTGTAAGAACTAAGATTAGGATCTTTCCTCAAAAGATTTATTGCCTCTTCTCTTGCTAATTCTAGCATTCTAGCATCACGTATAATATTTCCCACCTTAAAATCTGGTATACCATGCTGTCTAGTACCGTTTAGTTCGCCTGGACCCCTAAGTCTCAAGTCCGCTTCCGCTATTTCAAAACCGTTCTGGGTTTTAGTCATTATCTTTATTCTCTCTCGGGCTTCCTCTGTATTTAGATCACTTATAAGAATACAATAAGACTTCAAACTTCCCCTACCTACTCTACCTCTCAACTGATGCAACTGAGAAAGTCCAAACCTTTCCGCATTTTCTATTACCATAACCGTCGCATTAGGAACATCTACACCTACTTCTATTACTGTTGTAGAAACTAGTATATTAATGTCTCCACTTCTAAATCTATTCATTACCTCTTCTTTCTCAGAGATACTCATCTTCCCATGTAGTAAACCTACTTTAAACTCTGGAAATACTTCCTCTTGCATCTTCTTAGCCAAAGCTACCGCTGATTCAGCCTCTAACTTTTCCGACTCCTCTATAAGAGGACATACAATATAAGCCTGCTGACCACTCTTTACTATCTTTCTAACCATATTGTATACCTGAGCTCTCTGTTCACTAGAAGCCCAATATGTAGCAACAGGTAATCTACCACTAGGAAGCTCATCTATAACTGAAATATCAAGATCTCCGTAAAGTGTAAGTGCTAAGGTCCTAGGGATGGGAGTAGCACTCATAACTAGGAAGTGGGGCGAAAGTCCTTTACTTCTCAATGCCATCCTCTGCATAACACCAAATCTATGTTGCTCGTCTATAACTATACCTACAAGATTCTTAAATTCGATGTCCTCTTGTATAAGGGCATGGGTTCCAATGATTACTGGCAGTTCTCCAAGGGCTAATCTCTCTTTTATCTGCTGTTTCTCTTTCTCCTTTGTAGAACCTATAAGTAGAGCTGTTTCCAAGCCTAAGTTAGCCAAGAGTGGGCCAATTCTATCATAATGCTGTTGGGCGAGAATTTCAGTTGGAGCCATAATTGCACTCTGATAACCATTACTAGCTACCACATACAAAAAATAAGCTGCCACCACAGTCTTTCCAGACCCAACGTCACCCTGTAAGAGTCTCTGCATAGATTTTCCACTTGCTATATCTCTCTTTATATCTTCAATTACCCTTTTCTGTGCATTTGTCAACTCAAAAGGAAGACTCCTAAAGAACTTCTCCTCCATCTCCTTTGAGACTTTTATTATAGGTGCATTTTCCTCGAGCAAAGACATCCTGCGCCTTAGGATGGCAAGTTGAAGCAAGAAAAATTCCTCAAAGGCTAATCTTTCTCTAGCCTTCCTGAGAATCTCTTCACTGTCTGGAAAATGTATCCCTTGTATAGCACTTTTTATATCTGGAAAACCGTATTTATCTAGTATCTCTATAGGAATAAACTCTTCTAACTCATCTATATATCTGTTAAGGGTATTCCAGATAATACCTCTTACTATCTTCTGACTTAAACCTTCAGTAAGAGGATAGACAGGTATTATTCTTCCAGTATGGATTGTCTCATCGCTATCTGCTATTTCATAGTCTGGATTCTGTATCTCTACTCTTCCAAATCTTCTAGTAATATTTCCGTATAAATAGAGCTTAGTTCCTTTTTTTAGTATATTTTTTAGATATGTCTGATTGAACCATATAGCAATAGCTTCGCCAGTGTTATCTCTGACTCTTGCTTTAACCAATGTAAGGTTATTTCTTACTCTTTCTTCCTGTACATCTACCACATAGCATAAGACAGTTTGATATGTATCTGATTCTAGAGAATTTATAGGCTTTAAATTACTCCTATCTTCGTATCTTTTGGGAATAAAATAGATTAGATCATTTAGGGTTTCTACACCAAGCTTTTTGAAAAGAAGAGCTCTCTTAGGACCTACTCCCTTGACATACTGAATAGGAATATCTAAAGCCAATTATCTACACCTCTTCTATTGTTTAGGAAATACCAACAACGCTTACATTTATAGAGGAAACCGTAAGTCCTGTATACTTCTCTAAATCAGTTTTTATAGAGCTAGCTATAGTTTCAGCAAGCTCTGGAATGTTTGTCCCATACTTTACTATAACGTATACATTCACATCCACCTTATCTCCTGAGATATTAATCTCTACACCCTTAGAGGAAGATTCTACCCTCAAAAGGTTAGCTATCTCCTCGGTGAAGGATTTAGAGCTCATACCTACTACTCCAGGACATCTCAGAGTGGCATTCGTTACTATATTAGCTATAGCATTGGCAGAGATATTTATCTGTCCCAAAGAATTCTCTACTCTACTTTCCATCAATTATCCCCCTAAAATATTACTATTTTCATTATACCACAGAGTATACAACTACATTCTTTCAGGAGCGCTAACTCCTATTATGTCTAATCCATTTTTTATCACCTGTTGAGTAGCAAAGACGAGAGCCATACGGGCATACATTATAGGTTCATCTTCCTGTAGGATACGTAAGGAATTATAGAAAGAATGAAAACTCTTAGCTAAAGACTCGAGATAAAAGGTAAGTCTATGGGGGGCACGGTTATAAAATGCATTCTTGAGTATATCTGGAAAGTCCTCAAGAGTTATCATAAGTTCAATCTCTAATGGGTCTCTAAGATAAGATAGATCACAATCAAACATCCTTTCTATCTCTATCCCTCGCGCTTCAGCCTGTCTGAAGAGACTACAACATCTGGCAAAGGCATACTGAACATAATACACAGGATTATTAGCAGACTGAGTCTTTGCTAAATCTATATCGAAATCTAATTGACTATTCGGGTCTCTCATAACAAAGAAATACCTAGCAGCATCCTTTCCTACCTCATCTAGCAATTCCCTAAGTGTAACCATCTCTCCTGCCCTTTTAGACATCCTTACTGCAGAACCACCTCTAAAGAGATGAACTATCTGATAGATTATTAGTTCAAGGGTGTTAGGGTCATAGCCTAACGCTTCTACACCAGCCTTCATCCTGGCAACATAACCATAGTGATCCGCTCCCCATATATCAATTATACGGGAAAATCCTCTCCTATATTTATCCAGATGATACGCTATATCCGCTAAAAAATAGGTAGAGGAGCCATCACTCTTTATAAGAACCCTATCCTTTTCGTCTCCAAATCTAGTAGAGGCAAACCATACCGCACCATCTTTTTCATACGTATATCCATTAGCTTTAAGTATATCGAAAGCCTCTTTTAGGAGATTTTTCTTGTGTAGAGTACTTTCTTTATACCAACAATCAAATCTTATACCAAAATCTTCCAAGTCTTTCCTTTGCCATTCTAAGATTGTATCCTTAGCAAACTCTTTGATTCTCTCCAATCTCTCTTCTTGAGGAAGATTCCAGATATTATCTCCAAAATTCTCAATAGCTAATCTAGCTATATCTTTTATATATTCTCCATGATATCCTTCCTCTGGGAACTCAAAAGGCATTCCTAATAATTCTTTCATCCTAGCCTCTACAGAAAGCGCCAAGAGATTCATCTGGGTTCCTACGTCATTTACATAGAACTCCCTCTCTACTGCATATCCAAACCATTCGAAAATACTAGCCAATACATCTCCTAAGGCTCCTCCTCTTCCGTTACCAACATGAAGCGGACCTGAGGGGTTGGCACTTACAAACTCTATCTGTACCTTTTCCCCTTGTCCTTCATTAGACCTTCCATAGTTTGCTCTCTCTTTTATAATCTCTCTTATAACAAGATGAAATGCGGTCTCTTTTAAGAAAAAGTTTATAAAACCACCCTTTATCTCTATCCTATCGATAAGTCCTAAAGGGTCGTCAAGCTTCTCCACTATACCTTTTGCTATCTCATAAGGGGATTTTTTAAGAACCTTAGAGAGGTTAAAAGATACAGATGAGGTATAGTGACCAAACTCTGGATTTTGAGTTCTATCTACCGCTACCTCTATACCCTGTAGATTAATCTGATTTAATGCATTTAAAATCCTATCCGCTAAATATTTCTTCAGTATCATCTTACATATCTCCCCACATTTGTAACTATATTAATAGCGTCTATCAAAATATTTTTATCTAAAAATTCTACAGTATCAGTATACCAATGCCAATTCACGGGAAAACCTCTTTCATCAAGCGCAATGATAGTTCCCGCATTGTAATCCCTAGCCAGAAATACAGTAGCATCGGTAGAAAGCCCTAAGTAGGGCCGAAAGTCTACATCTATGCCTTTGGCACAGCTCTTTATAATATTTAACCAGCTCTCCTTTACCTTAAATATCTTCCACATGCCTTCCTCGGTAGCCACGGTGAGTCTTCCTGCCCCAAGATTGTCAAGATTTAGGATGAACGCCTCTTTTAGCTTTTCTCTATACTCTCTTTCTATGGCTTCAGCCCCGTAGGTACCAGACTCCTCCCCTCCAGTAAATACTACCCAGAAGGGGATGTTTTCTTCTTTTAACATCTTAGCACTGCAGAGAGCAGTTATAACCCCAGAACCATTATCATTTCCCCCAGGACTAAACCCCATAAATAGTTCTCTATGTATATGGGCAATTATAAGGAATAGTAGATAAAGAGAAGGTATTAATCCGATATAAAACCAGAGTCTTAAAGGGAAAATCAGATTAATGAAGGTAAGAATCAAAACTCCTAAGCTAGAACCAGTAGTAAGGAGCATTGAAGTCCTAGGAGAAGTAACATACTTAGGATGAAAGAATATAGATGTTCTAGCAGAGTCTATATGAGCCATTATGACTAATCTGGGCTTATCTGAGTTTTTACCAATTACGTTCCTAGATACCTTGTTTCTAAATAGATTTGTAATATTATGGAATGTATCAAGTTCTCTAAACTCTAGAAAGGTAATAACTAAGGCTAAGAAGAATGGAAAAAATCTATTAATAAGGGTAAGAAACATTGAAAGGACTAGAAGTCCCCAGATTATTATGTATGGATAAGAATAAGTAGGAACAACATTAAAGGTCTGAACTTCAGTATCAAGTCCAAAGGATTTAAGCTTATCCTCTATCCAATTAGAAAACTCTCTTTCTTTATCTGAACCTGTAGGCCTTGCTCCTATACTCCTAAGTTTGGAGATTATCTCTTCCATCAAGTCCATACATTATTCCCACTCTATTGTTGCTGGTGGCTTTGAGCTTATGTCGTATACAACCCTATTAACCTTAGGGACCTCATTTATTATTCGATTAGATATAGTTTCTAAAAGAGAATAGGGCAATCTAGCCCAATCTGCTGTCATTCCATCCTCACTTAAGATGGCTCTTACAGCTACCACGTGTCCAAATGTTCTTTTATCACCCATCACTCCTACACTCATTTCAGGCAACAGGACACCAAAGTACTGCCAGAGTTCTCTACTTAAACCAGCCTTCTCTATCTCTGTAGAGATTATATAGTCCGCCTTTCTAATAATCTCTAATCTCTCTCTGGTAACTTCTCCTATAATTCTTATTGCTAATCCTGGTCCCGGGAAAGGCTGTCTATAGACTATCCTCTCTGGAATACCAAGAGATAAAGCTACTTTTCTAACCTCATCTTTAAAGAGATATCTCAATGGTTCAACTAGTTTTAATCTCATCTTCTCTGGCAAACCACCAACATTGTGATGTGTCTTTATCTTATGCGCCTTTTGAGAGCTTGTGGCACTTTCTATGACATCGGGATAAAGCGTCCCTTGGGCAAGAAAATCTATATTCCCAAGCCTTGTAGCTATTTCTTCAAATACGCTTACAAATTCATAACCAATTATCTTACGCTTCTTTTCAGGATCTGTTATCCCTTTTAATCTTTCCAAGAATCTATCAGTAGCATCTACGTATTCTACCCTCATATTGAAGTTCTTTAGAGTATTTAACACTTGTTCAACTTCATTCTGCCTAAGAGTTCCTTGATTGACAAATATACAAATGAGATTATCTCCAATAGCCTTATGGACAAGCACAGCAGTAGTTGTAGAATCTACCCCACCACTCAACGCACATATAACCCTACCATCCTTAACAGTCTCTCTTATGTTTTCTATAGCCTCATTTATAAAATGTTCAGGAGTCCAATCTCCACTGCAGGAGCATATCTTATAGAGGAAATTTCGTATAATTTTATCTCCATTTATAGTATGAACCACCTCAGGATGAAATTGGACAGCATAGAGATTTCTATCCGGGTCTTCCATAGCAGATACAGGAGTATTATCGGTAGAGGCAGTTATTCTAAAGTTATCTGGAGGTTTTATAACTATATCGTTATGACTCATCCAGGCAATAAATTCTCTCTCTAGACCATCAAACAGCATGGAATCTCGTTCAATCTTTAAAAGAGCCTTGCCAAATTCTCCTTTTTCCCCCTTAATCACTTTACCACCAAGCATATACGCCATAAGTTGCATGCCATAACAGATCCCTAAAACGGGATACTTTCCACTAAAAACTAAGGGGTTACATTTGGGAGACCCCTCTTCATAAACACTAGAAGGCCCACCTGAAAGGATAATCCCTTTAGGATTCCTCTTTTCTATCTCATCAAAAGAAACATCACATGGTAATATCTCAGAGTATACCTGCTGTTCTCTTATCCTCCTAGCTATAAGATTTGTATACTGCGAGCCAAAATCTAGAACTATTACTACTTCTCTCATCGCTTTATTACCTCAAATCTGGTATATGGGACTAAGACTTCTGGAATACTTATACTTCCATCTTTATTCTGATAGTTTTCCATTATAGCAATAATTGCTCTACCTATAGCCAGAGCGGTACCATTCAAGATATGAACATAACGAACATTGCCATTTTCATCTCTATACCTTATATTTAATCTTCTAGCCTGGAAATCGGTGCAGTTGCTACAAGAGTGTGTCTCTCTATACCTATTTTGTCCTGGCAACCAAGCTTCTATATCATACTTCTTACTTGCAGGAAAACTCAAATCGCCTACACAGGTAAGCACTACCCTGTAAGGGATGTTTAGTTTACTCATTATCTCCTCTTCTATAGAGAGTAGGAATTCGTGCTCTTCCCAAGATTTATCAGGCAAGGTAAATGATACCATCTCTAGTTTATCAAACTGGTGAACTCTAAGTATTCCACGAGTATCCTTTCCCGCTGCGCCAGCCTCTCTTCTAAAGCAGGAAGAGAAGGAGATGAATCTTTGAGGTAGGTCTTTTACATCAAGGATCTCATCTTTAAACATAGGAACAACGGTGTGCTCCGATGTTCCTGCTAGTCTTAATTCATCAAGAGGTATCTTATACATCTGTTCCTCAAGTTCGGGAAGATACCCAAGATTATAAAGTATATCCTCTCTAACAAGCACAGGAGGAATTACAGGTATGAATCCTTTTTCTAAAAGTAGATCAGTGACAAATCTTATAAGGGCGTACTCTAATATAACTAATTCTCGCTTGAGATAGTAAAATCTAGAGCCACTTACCTTTCCTGCTCTCTTTACATCTATCAGGTCCAAAGCTTCTCCCAGTTCTAAATGGTCTTTGGGTGTAAAATCAAATTTGGGTATCTCTCCATAATACTTTATATATACATTATCAGTCTCATCTTTTCCCTCAGGGACACTTTCATGGGGAAGATTAGGCAAAGTTAGAATTAAACTATTAAGAGAATCCTCTACATTCTTTAGCTCATCTTCAAGTTCTCTTAATTTTGGGACTATCTCTTTAATCTTACTGATAAGAACATCTTTATCTTTAGGATTCTTTTGAATCTCTTTGGAGGTTACATTTTGTAGATGTCTAAGTGCATCTACCTCTTTGATAAGTTCTTTCCTCCTCTGATTTAAACTCAAGATCTCTTCTATAGGGGCATCCACACCCCTTTTCTTTAAAAGATTCCTTACTTCTTCTGGTTTAGCTTCTATAAGTCTTAAGTCTATCATAATAGAGCTCCTAACAATCCTCCTATCAAAAGTCCTGGTAATAGGTTCCCTACCTTTATCTTTCCTATACCTAGAAGATTAATACCTATTCCAATAATCATCAATCCCCCAACTACAGTTATACAATTTACAGAACTCTCAGGGAGAATGCTCCCAGCCATAGAAGCTAGTATAGTTAAGACTCCCTGATAACCCAAGACAACTAAAGACGAAAATATAACCCCTATCCCTAACGAGGCAGATAGAACCACGGAAGAAATGCCATCCATTATAGACTTCGTTAGAAGTATGTTGTATGTCCCTTTTATGCCATCCTCTATAGCACCAGTAATAGCCATAGGTCCTACACAAAAAAGTAAACTAGCTGCCATAAAACCTTGTGTAAAAGTACTCACATTACTTGAAGCCTTCTTCTTAAGGGTATCTCCCAATCTTTCTAAAAAGGATTCTATATCTAACAGTTCACCTATTATACCACCAATAGCGAGGCTTATCAAAACAACTATTGATTCATTTATATCTTTGGCACCAAACGCCATTTTTATTCCTACTGTTAGGGTAAAAAGACCTACAGATTGTATAGCAATCTTTTGTAACCTCTCAGAAAACTTATTCCCCAAAAGTAGTCCCACACTACTTCCAGCTATAACAGTGATGGTATTTATAACTGTCCCTATAATAGTAAATCACCCGCTATTATTGTAAAGTTATCAATTCGCCCTTCTCTTCCTTTGTTAGAATCTTATCTATATCTAGTATAATAATTAATCTCTCATCTAATTTCCCTACCCCTTCTATAAAGTCTGCCCCTATAGTAGTAACTGGAGGAGGAGGCTCTATATTATCCTTTGGTATTCTCAAGACCTCGGTTACAGAATCTACTATCAATCCGACTGTCTGTGAAGATATCTCTACTACTATTATCCTTGTATCTGGTGTAACCTCCTTCTCTTGAAGATTGAATCTTTCCTTTAAGTCTATGACAGGTATTATTTTACCCCTAAGGTTTATAACACCCTTAACAAATGGAGGTGCCTTGGGAACAAACGTTATATCTCTATATTGAATAATCTCTTGAACCTTATAGATATCTATTCCATAATCCTCATTTAATAAAGAAAACACTACCAATTGTCTCTCTTCTGCCATACAGATTCCTCCTTCTAATTACTTTGCTCCTTTAAGAAATACCAAGGCAGATGCTCCTACTACGCCTGCCTGCTCACCTAAAGTAGCCCTGGTTATCTTTACATCTCTTCCCCCAGGAAGGGCATAAGTATCTACTACCTTCCTTATAGGGTTGATTAAAAAATCACCCAGGTTAGAAACTCCACCAGAAAGGAGTATGATATCTGGGTTAAATATATTTATAAAGCTAACTGTAGCATATCCAAGCAGTGTCCCTATCTCTTCTATCGCTTCTAAAACTATCTTATCCCCACTTTCTGCACATCGCTGAATCTCCTCAGGTGTTGTTATAGATTTACCCTTCTCTTGAAGCCTCCTTATAAGAGCCGGTCCAGACGCATAAGCCTCAATACATCCAACACCACCGCAATTACATCTAATTCCATCATACTTTATGCTCATGTGCCCTAACTCTGCACCAACGCCTTTCGCTCCTCTAAAGACCTTACCATTATAGATTATTCCAGAACCAATTCCAGTACCTATAGTAAGGCATAAAAGACACCTAGCGCCTCTTCCGCCACCAGCCCACCACTCTCCTAAAGCAGCTACATTACCATCATTATCTACATAGGTTGGGAGATTAAATCTTTCTTCAATGATATCTTTTAAAGGGGTTCCAGCCCAATCCTTAAGGTTAGGGGTAGCAGTAACTATCATACCAGTATCGGGGTCAACCTGACCTGCTGTTCCTATCCCTATTCCTTCTATGTCATTCATCAAAACCCCTTCTATAGCTTCGTATAAATGGCTCAGAATCTTTTCCCTACCCTCTCTTCCTTCACTAGGAACTCTTAAACTTTTTACTATATTTCCTTTCTCATCTATAACAGCAGATAGAATCTTTGTTCCTCCAATATCTACTCCAATCGCTTTAGGCATAACTATCCCTCTTTCAATGATTTATAGATAGTCTCTATGGCCTCTAAAACTAAGAGAGAATTTACAGCATCTATCTTTGTAGAACTGTTATTAATTATACCATTACAGAAGTCTAACATCATATTCTTAAAGCAGAGCCTCCTAAGATATATAGGGTCATATGTCATAACCTTTGGAGAAATCATGTTATCCTTTATTCTCCACGTCTCAATACTATTTAGCGCTATACCACCGATTACAATAGACCCTTTGTCTCCAAATATACTCAAACTAGTCTCGAGATTCTGAGGATAGATAGAGAAACTTCCCTCAAAAGTAGCTAGGGCTCCGTTATAAAACTTTAAAACCGCAACTAAAGTGTCTTCGGTCTCGATAGAATGAGTAAAAGTATCAGCCATAGCATAAGCAGATCGAACCTCACCAAAGAACGAGATTAGGAGGTCTAAATAGTGTATTGCCATATTATAAAGCATACCACCATCATAATCCTTGCTGCCTCTCCAGGAATTTTCAAAGTATTCTTGAGGTCTATACCAGAGCATATGGACACTTCCCAAGAAAAGTCTACCTAATGTACCATTCTTTACAGCGTCCTGTGCTAATTCTATAAGGGGATTATACCTCATCTGAACCACCATACCCAACTTTAACCCCAAATTATCAGCAAGAAAACACAACTCCTTAGCCTCTTCTAAACTTAAGGCTAGCGGTTTTTCGACAAGAACATTCACCCCAGAATTCAATGCGGTCTTTGCAATCTCATAGTGGGATGAATGTGGAGTAGAGATAGAGACGAAATCTAAATCCTCTTTTTCTAAAAGTTCTCTATAATCTGTATAGACCTTTCTAACTTTATACAGAGAAGCAAAATCTTTCGCCTTGGAAGAATTACTATCACATACCGCTACCAACTCTAACTGAGGTATGTCCGAGACGACTTCACTATGCTTATGTGCATTCTGTCCACATCCTATAATAGCGAATCTAATTCTTTCCATAGAAAGACCTTATAACCTCCACAACTTCTTTAACTTCTTCATTTGTCAATTCTGGCCACATAGGTAATGCTAAAACCTCTTTAGAAGCCTTTTCTGCCTCTGGAAAATCTCCCAGTTTATAACCTAAACTCTTATACACCTTTTGAAGATGTAATGGTAGAGGATAATATACAGTGGAGCCAATACCATGATCAGAGAGATATTTCTGTAGCTCATCTCTATTTTCTGCCCTTATTACATACTGATGAAAAGTATGGCTACGTCCTTCTTTAATCGTTGGAGCTTTTATATAAGGTATATCTGAAAGTAACACACTATATAGGTTGGCTATCTCCTGCCTTCTCTTTATATAACTGTCCAAATATTTAAGTTTCACTCTCAGTATACCCGCTTGAATCTCATCTAATCTACTATTATAACCTAATTCTTCATGATAATATTTCTTCTTACTCCCGTGATTTCTTAACACCAAGACTCTATCTTTTATTTCTTCATTATTGGTAACGACCATTCCCCCATCTCCAAATGCTCCTAAATTCTTGGTAGGGAAGAAACTAAAACATCCTGTATCACCAATACTTCCAGCCTTTTTGCCATTATAAACTGCACCTATAGCTTGACAGGCATCCTCTATTATAAAAAGACTGTATTTTTCTTTAATCTCTATAAGTTTATCCATATCACACATCTGCCCAAAAATATGAACTGGCAGAATAGCCTTGGTACTTTTAGTTACCACTTTCTCTATTCTCTCTACATCTATGTTAAAAGTGTCTGGCTCTATATCAACAAAAACTGGTCTTGCTCCAAGGTTAGAAATAACCTCTGCAGTGGCAAAAAATGTAAAGGGAGTAGTTATAACTTCATCCCCAGGGCCTACTCCACAGGCTCTTAAGGAGAGTAAAAGTGCGTCGGTCCCTGAGGCAACCCCAACAGCATATTTAGTTCCACAATAAGCAGATATCTCTGACTCTAAAAGACTTACATTCTCTCCCAATATAAATTGTCCCTTCTTCATCACCTCTTGTACAACTTGGTCTATCTCTAACTTAAGATTTTGATACTGCCTCTTAAGGTCAAAGCTAGGAATTCTCATCTTTTCTTAACTCCTCCTTAAGATTTTTCCAAAATTCTAAGAAGAACGCTAAAAATATTCCCAGAAATAGAGAAGCTACTCCAGCAATAAGGACGTTAAGCATAGTATTAGGCTTACTATGTTTTTCAGGTGGTATAGCATAGTCTAATACTTGAATCTCTATTGACTCTCTTGCTTCACTTATCTTTGCCTGTTCATACTGGGTGGAGAGTGTAGTATATATCGCTTCTTGTAGCTTTATATCTCTAATAAGCCTAGAAAGCTGTAAACTCAAATCTGGAAGCTTACTCAGTTTCTCATCATACTTTGAGATAAGGTTTGTTAAACCTTGATACTTAGCCTCTAAAGAGATCCTTTTAACACTTAGGTCAAATAATTCTGGTGTAGAAAGGGTACCTAATGCATCAGATAATCTTTCTATCTCCTCTTTCATAACCCTCTTTATCTCAGCTATCTGTTGTTTTGTTTCGACCACTTTAGGATGAAGTTCTCCATAGTCTTGCAGAAGAGTAGCAAGATTGACTTCACTCTCTATAAGCTTTTCTCTCCAAGTTTGAATCTTGGGGTCTGAACTTATAGTAGTTATCGTAAGAGGGTCCTTGCCTAGAAGTTCAGCTTGAGACTTTAGGATGCTCTGTAAGTTATTTATCTGAGAGTTCACAGCATTTAACTCTATCTGAGTAGATTCTTTCTGAGCTTGTAGATTAGCCATATTATCTATCAATGCCTTAGTCTCATCACTTACACTAATTAACTTATATTTTTCTTGGAAAGCCTTAAGTCTAGATTCTGCCTCACTTAAAAGCTTTTCTGTCTCTTTTAATCTCTTTTCCAAAAATAGCCTCTCTCTTTGGGCAGAACTCAGTATAAATTTAGATGTTATATCCTTTAAAGCGGATATATATGCATTAGATATATCCGCAGCCAGCTGAGGATTCTTAGCTTCTGCAGTTATCTCTATAGTATTTTCCTTTGTATCATTTATCTTGACAGACTTCTGCAGGATAGATATAGCTTGCTGTAGGCTATTAGTATTGTACTCCTCTTCTAATCCTAACTTTTTAACAACATATTCGCCTGCTGAGCGACTTTTAAGTATAGCGATATAGTTAGCCCCTATACCCCCTGCTAGAGACGGTATTCCACTTACTATAGGAAGAGACTGAAGGAGTAATTGGGTACTTATTCCAGTACCTCTTTCAGTAGGTAAAAGTATTACTGCTTTTGCCGAATATATCTTAGGACTCATCTTACTAAATGTATAAGCTCCTATAACAGCCAACAGGAAGATTGCTACAATATAAATTCTTCTTTTCCTTAGAACCTTTATAAGGTCAACTAGACTTATCTCTTCTTCCATGATCACCACCCAAAGAGAGAACCAAATGTATCTTTTAGTATTCCGATACTCATAAGTATCTGAACAAGGTCCTGCCAACCTCTAAAGAGGAGTTCTGGGACATACACTATGTCATCCTCTCTAATTTCTATATCTAGGTCACTCTTACCTTTCTTAACGATATCTTCGTAATTGATTGTTATCATTTCAGGTTTATCCCCAATCTGTCTAATAACAGTAACCTTCTTAAGGTCTGCTCTATCTTTTATACCACCTGCGGTACTTATGTATTCAGTAAGCCTTCTTCCCTCTACATACTCTATAGCTCCAGGATTATTAACCTGCCCTAATACATAAACAAGTCTCCTCAGTTCTGGAACAAATACGTTATCTCCATCTTTCAATAGTATATTATTCTTCTCATCTCCTCTAAGGGCATAGTCAACATTAAATAGAATATCTTCCTTTTTGCCATCTATAATACGTTCAATCTTTGCCAAAGTTCTTGTAGATTGTGGTGTTAATCCTCCAGCCCTTATAAGCAAGTCTCTTACCCTGTCCCCTTCTCTTATCTCATATACTCCAGGTTCTCTCACCTGACCAAAGACCCTAACTGTCTTCTCCATAGGAGGAACAAATATTACATCCCCATCTATAAGACGTAAACTTACATCTTGTGTTATATCTCCTAGGACCAAAACTCTATAAAGGTCAAGAACCGCTATCTCTTTACCTCCTCTAAGAATCTTTATATTTCTTGTGCTTGCAGTAGGTAATATGCCACCAGCACGGGATATCAATTCTGAAACCCTTGCTCCTTCTCGAGCCTGACTAGGAATAACTTCTCCAGTCGAAATTCCACCTGCCTCTCCTGTGGTCAATGTAATAGCCCCAGGATTTCTAACTTGTCCTAAGACATAAACTCTATCTATCCTAGTAGGTATCCTAATTAAATCTTTATCTTTTAGGGAAACTTCCATAGACTTTAGAAAGTCTAACTCTATAATCTCTCCAGAAGCCCTCTCAATAATCCCTCCTACTAGGCTTGCCTTCGGTGTTAGCCCTCCTGCCATCTCTATGATGTCTTTTAGCCTATCTCCTTCTAATATCTCATACTCTCCTGGATTACGTACCTCCCCTAGTACCTTTACACTATCTCTCATTACTGGTACGTATACTACATCCCCTGGTAATAGCTTTATCTCTTCCTCTTCCTTCTCCCCTTTTACTAGTACCTTGTATAGGTCTAGCTCTTTTATGATTCT
>JACIXS010000354.1 GCA_014360335.1 bacterium
TTCAGATTTAGGAGTCTTTTCTGCCTGTCCCCCTTCTCTATTCTTCTTATTCTTCTCCTGTTTTTCTCCCATAATAAACCTCCTACGTACTTAAATTGTTTTTAGGGGGCTTTACAGGCAGTTAGAAATGTTATAAAATTTAGATGTTAAAAGTAGAAAACCATTTCTAACCGCCTGTGGACCCTCTCCCCCGAAAGCAGAGGGTCCTTTTCTTTTCCCTCTTTTATTATACCATTTTTGATGTTGTATTGACCTTGCTAGTAGTATAACCTGTACTTTTAAATTTGTCAACAGTCTTTATGATATTGACAAGATAAATTTGTTTGAATATAATTAAGCTATGAAACTGGGAGAAGTTGTTCAGAAGTTGAGAAAAGAGAAAGGATTAACACAGAAGGAGTTTGCCAGCCTGATAGGTAAGAGTGAAAGGCTCGTTACCTATTTTGAGAGGGGAATCATAAATGTAAGCCTAGATACTCTATATGATATGGCGAGAGTTCTAGGCGTATCTGTCTCGGAGTTGTTCCTGAGGTGTGAGGAGAAGTTCCAGGATCCAAATATTACTATTCTTATGAATAGGGTAGAAGAACTACCTAAGGAAGACCAAGCGGTGATCCTGGATATAATCTCCACATATCTAGCACATAAGAGAAAAGATGAACCTCCCAAAAGCCCTAGAACCTCTGGAGAATGAGCTAGCATTTAAGTCCATCTGGGACATATACGCCTATATAGATTCTCTAGGGATAGAGCTAGTAGAGGCAAACCTTCCTCCTGGAGAGAAGGGCTTTTTCTATCAGGATGCCGAGCATAAGGTTATCTTTATCTCTGAGAAGATGCTTATTGCTGAAAAGAGAGTCACTGCGGTTCACGAGTTGGTGCATGCCATTTTGCATGAGGATACGGGGGCATTTCTTCTTGCCAATAAAATAAACTGGAGTAGGTTTGAATATGAGGCAAGGGTTTACACAGCTAGGCTTCTTATCCCAAAGAACGAATTGATTAAAATGTTGGAAATGGAGTATTCTATATATGAGATAGCAGAAGAATTTCAGGTAACTGAGGAA
>JACIXS010000355.1 GCA_014360335.1 bacterium
AAGCGGGTCTATATTCCACATCTTTACAAGTGTAGGAGCTTTTCTATTTATGTTTGTTGCAGTAACAACACTTCTATTTGGAAGGGTCTATTGTGGATGGGTATGTCCGCTAGGAGCGGTGCAGGAACTTATACATATAGACAAGTATAACATAAGAATGTCTAAAAACTTAGATAAATACTTAAGATATATAAGATTTATTGTACTTGGAGTCTTTCTCTATCTTACTATTACTAGCTCTACTTATATGTGGGGTAAGTATGAACCATTTAAAGCACTTTTCAATTTTAGTGGCAATAGACTAACATTTATCCTTCTTTTAATAACATTAGGACTATCTGTATTCATAGAAAGAGTTTTCTGTAGATATATATGTCCTATGGGGGGAATTCTATCTATAATCTCTAGATTCTCTATATTCGGGATAAAGATAGATAAAAATAGATGTGTAAGCTGTCAAAGATGTGAAAAGAAGTGTCCAGTAGGAGCCATAGAAGATATAGGAAAAGAGACCATCATTAATAGAGGGGAATGCATAGATTGCTTGAGATGTAAAGATATATGTTCTAAAGGGGCTCCAAACTGTAGATAGAGCCCCTTCTCCTCTTAAGATAACTTAACCGCCTGATGTAACAGTTGAATGCTAGCTAAAATACCTTCTTCAGAAGGTGACTTTCCTTCAAACTCTATAGAGAGATAACCATTATAACCTACATCTTTGAGCATCCTAACAATTTTAATATAATCAGGATTGAGATTGAAATCGTAGAAGATTCCGCCACCCCAGTACGTCTTTGCATGAACAAGGACAGTATGAGGGACAAGGACACCTAATTGTTCATAGGTATTTTCTCTAAAGTTTCCACAATCTAAGCAGACCTTTAACCACTCACTATTGACACCATTTACTATATCTAATACTCCTTTGGCAGAATAGGTAAGCCCCCAATGGTTCTCTACAGCTAATACAATACCATATCTGCTAGCAAATTCGGTGCATTCCTTAAAACACTCTATGTTCCATTCTACCCCTTGCTCATAGGAATAACCAGGTAAAGGGGGCTCCTTACCATCTAAAGCCATCAATTCTATAAAGTCTTTGACTGTTCCCCACCTACCTCCAAAGACTCTTATTATTGGAGCTCCCAACTTAGAGGCTATAACTATCCACTTCTTGACCTTCTCTACTTCTGATTTTCTTACCTCTGGATCGGGATTTACAAAGTTATTGTGGACAGAGAGGGCATAGATATCCTGCGAATTAGAAACAGCTAATTGTTTGATCTTCGAGATATATTCATCATTGTCTGAAGCAAACTGGACAGCTAAAAGCTCTAAGCCGTCAAGGCCATACCTATAAGCTAATGGGAAAATGTCCTCTAAGGTAAGACTAGCCTCTTCTGGCCTTCCATAATTAAATCTCTTAAACGAATAACTAGAACTTCCTATGCGCATCCTATATTACCTCCTAAAAATCTATGTTTTATACTTTACTATTCTAGCACCAATTTCAATAGCCCCTAAAGATAGCGTAAAATTAAGTATTATATTATTTAATGCTAAAAGAGGCTTACCTCCTTTAAAATAATTAATAGTCTCTAATCCAAAGGCTGAGAATGTAGTAAAGGCTCCTAAGAAGCCAACCATAATAACGGTTTTAGTTAATTCGGGTATATCTAATCTTTTACTAGATAAAGTTAGGAAAACTCCTGCTAAAAAACATCCAAACACGTTCACTACAAGACTTACAATTGGAAACTTCTCCCCAAAATTTAACCTAATCCACTGAGATATTACATACCTCATTATTGCACCGAAAAATCCTCCAATACCTACCGCAACTATTTCACTCAAAGGTGTTCCCTCCTACTTTAGTTTTAATATTTCAATAGCTCTTATCCAGCTATCTGCTTCTATACCTATAGGTTCTTCTTTAAACCTATAATCTTGCTTTCTTATAAATTCTGAAAGTTGATCTGAAATCTCTTTAAGCTTTAAAGCAGTTAACTCCAGAAAAGTTTCATTAATTCCTTTATCTTCAGAGAGCTTCAAGACTCTAGATAGATGAAACATACAGAGACCACTAGAATTTCTATAAGCCCGATAAAATTCATAATCTTTTATATTTTTTACTAATTCCTCTAGCAATCTGGTCTCTACATCTTCTAAAACTTCACATACAAGACACTTCCTACTAGAAGATAATGTTCCTTGAGTATTCAAGGCTTTGTAATGAGCATCTATAAGGTCTTTGTATATAATAGAGAGCCCTAAAGCATATCCCTTATATCCAAATTTAAGAAGTTTTTTAGAATGCTCTATGCAGAATCCTCTAGAAGTTACTAGCTTTAATCTAAGATTACTATCATTTACACTTTCGTATAGGAGATTATCTATATATCTATCAGAGTATGTCTCTAACAAAAGACATACCGGACAACCCCTTTCTTTCATAGTATCTAATAGCTCATAATAAGTATTACTCTTTATACTCATCCTTTCCCCTCTCTTCTATTAATAAAAAAGCTCCTACAGGACTTATCCTGTAGGAGCTATCAGCCCACTTAAGGCGATTAGGCGAGCTCCATCGCCTAATAATATGATATCACAAAGGTCAATTCACTGAGACTCCTTTCTTAAGAACTCAAAGATAAAGTAGCACAAGCCTATAAGTAAGATAATATCTCCGATACTATGAACACTTGCATAAGGTTTTAAAAATGTCGGAGCGATAATATCACCAAGAAAATTAAGCTTTGTCTCTTTCGACATTATAATGCCATTATAGTATTTTCCAAACTTACTAAGCATCTCGACCTTATCAAGCTTTCCCATCATTTGAAGTTTATTTATATCTTGAGGCATATATCCGCCGTTAGCAATTATAACGATAAGATTAGAAAGAAACCCTATAAGAGCAATCTTCATCCCTCTATATCTCAAGTTTAGTAATATTACAGTAAGTAACGAAAGCAACGATAGGATATAGATATATGGAGTTAAATAACGATAATTTGAATAAAAAAATCTCTCACTAAATATAAGTATCTGTAATGCAAACCCTATAAGGATAAGTGGAAATCCCCGGAATGTCTTTTTCTCGATTCCTTTAATACCTTTATTGACTAATATCGCAATCAAAAAACATATAACAATAGTTACTATGTAGACCATAGTTACCCCCTCTATACAATTTGAAGATATTTTAACATGACTTTCTCTAGGAGAAAACCTTATTCCCTAATATTACAGTAAAACCTGCAGATCTAGAGAAACCATCTCTAGGTAGTTCAATCTCTTTCACATTGTCAGGTTCTTGGAATAAGGTAGAGACCACCTTCTCAATCCTAAATCCCGAATCTAAAAGAAAACCTTCTATTTCTTCAAAAGAGTAAAAGTTAGCATACCTATAAAAGCGATGTCCTTCCATTTTCTTAGCTAAGTATAATCTTCCCCAAGGGCTATCTTTTAAAACTAAACCCAGAACAACCTTTCCATCTGGTCTTAAAATACGATTAGCCTCTCTCAAAACAGCTATTGGAGAATCTACAAAGCATAGGGTAACAATCATGAATACTGCGCCAAAGGATTCTTCTTTAAAGAATCTATCCTCTCCTTTAACCTGATATACCTCTATCCCTCGACTCTTAGCCATCTCTAAGAGTTTAATAGAAGGGTCTATTCCTACTTCGATTCCAAGAGCTTGTGCGAAACGTCCACTACCTACTCCTATCTCAAGCCAAGGTTTAGGAAGCAAAGGTAAAATCTTCTTAAAAGCAAGAAGTTCAGTCTCAAAAACAATCTTCCCTTCCTTATCGAACCAAGAATCATACTCCTCAGCTAATAGGTCAAATGGATTTAAATCTTCCATTGATTACCTCCAATTTTAGAAGTAAGACAAGTAATATTATAACCATAAGTGTTCAGAACTACAACGTAATTACTAAAGTAGAGTTACAAACATATTGACAATTTGCACATATATGCTATACTTAGATATGTAAAAATAAATGGAAGGAGGCAGATATGAAAGAGAGGATTGTTATACCAACAATCGACAATGGTGGATTGAATGCTAAAGTATCTGAACACTTTGGTAGGGCTCCTTACTTTACAGTAATTGATCTAGATGAAGATGGTAATGTAGCAAGTATAAATACTGTACCTAATACTGGTGAACACTTTGGTAGAGGAGGAAGAGCTAAAGACCAGATACTAACCTTAAATCCAACCGCAGTTATAGTGTACGATATGGGACCAAGAGCATTGATGAGCCTTCAAGAGGCAAAAGTGGTGGTGCTTAGAGCCAATGCTGAAATAGTAGAGGACATAATATCTGCATTTAAAGAGGATAAGTTAGAGGAGCTTACTGAAGGTTGTCATCATTCAGCCCATTAGGAGTCTTATATGAGAGGAAGATTTAGATGCTGTGCCCATAGCCCATTTATTGGTGGAGACATATTAATACCAGCTATATTAGTCACTTTGATGAAGAAGCCAACATACGGCTACTCGCTTATAGAAGAGTTGGGAGAATTTGGTATAAATGTAGCTCTATTCCATCCTAGTGTTATATATAGGATGCTAAGGATGATGGAGATGGAAGGTCTAGTGATTTCTAGCTGGGATGTAAGGGATATAGGTCCAGCAAGAAGAGTATACACTATTACAGATATAGGCAAGAGTTTTTTAAAAAGCTGGAGTATGAATGCGAAAGAAAATCTTAAGATGATAGAGAAACTAATAAAAGCTATAGAAGAAGGAGGTGAATAGAATGTTTGGAAGAGGATTCGGATTTAGAGGGGCAAGTCCACCCTGGCCCTACATCGGTAGAGGTAGAGGAGGACTTCCCAGATGCTGGTATCCAGGACTTTGGGGAGTTCCAGTTTATGGATATCCAACAATCACCAAGGAGCAAGAGCTAGACTTCTTAAAAAGCCAAGCAGAACTCCTAAGAGAAGAATTAAATCAGCTTGAAGCCAGGATCAAAGAGCTAGAAGGAGGAAAGTAACTTAGGGCAGGCTTATAAGCCTGCCCTTCTCTTTGGAGGAGGATATGCTCATAGAAGACTTGAAAAAGGTCTGGTGGAAAAGAGTTATAAAAAACGGCATAAAAGATAAAGAAATAACAGTTAAGGTAGAGTCACTAACTTCGCAAGAGGCTATTGGTAGTCCATTAAAAAGGGAATATCCTCTATTAAAAGGGAAAGAATCATTAATACAGGCAAGCATAGAGAACTCATTTGGTCAAGCTTTTGTAGATGAACCAGCTAGCTTTTCTGGCGCTTTAGAAGACGTAAAAAATCTTCCCTTAAATTCAAACAAAAACAGGGGAATCTTTATAGCAACGGTTAATGCTACTTATAGATATTTAGGCTTAGTAGATAATACTATCCATTGTAAAAATGATGGACCAGAAGTCTGTGCAAGGAAAATAGCGGAACAGCTTAGTAAAGATTTCCCTGGAGCCAAAATAGGTATCATTGGATTTCAACCAGCCATAGTAACACATCTCTCAAAACTATTCAAAATAAGAGTGGGAGATATGGATATAGAGAATATAGGTAAGACAAAGGAAGGAGTTTTGATTGAATCATGGGAGCTTGATAGAGACATTATAGAATGGAGCGATATAGTTCTTGCCACTGGGTCTTCTATAGTAAATAACTCCATTGACAGTATTATTGAAGCTAGTAAAGGCAAGAAGTTATTCTTTTTCGGTGTTACAATCTCTGCATTAGCTTATGAATTTGGTTTTAACAGACTCTGTTTTGAAGCTACCTAATTACAAAA
>JACIXS010000356.1 GCA_014360335.1 bacterium
TATTTTGCAACTATATTCACTAGTGCTGTTCTGCCACCTATAAAAGAGAAACGAAAACCTAATAATGAAGCTATTACTAAAGAACAGTTGAGAGAGTTCTGCCAGAGTATTGGTGCAGATCTTGTAGGCTTCTTTAATAAAGATAGATACAATAAATTTTTAGACGAATTAAAAGGTTTAGAGATATTCCCTGATAAAGTAGAAGAGGTTATAGATGTCGGTAAGATCTACGGACCATATGTACCCACAATAATAGAGAAAGAAAACACTATTAAAAGATTAGAAAGTTGGTTTCCAGAGGCGCAATCTGTGATAGTATTAGGTTTACATTTCCCAAACGCCTCTTTAGATACAGCTAAGGTAACGCCAGCTGAAACTGTTGGACCCTATGCCTTTGTTCAATACGAGGCACTTAATCTTCTAAGCGATATTTCCTATAAAGTTGCAAAAAGGCTGAACGATAGTGGATATAAATCTACATTTACCTTTGACCTTACTGGATTAGCGTCAAAAGTAAAAAACTCAAGAGGGATGTTACCAGATATGAGATCCCATTCATTCGTCGCATTTCTCAGCGGATTAGGCTACATTGGTATTCATGGATATCCAATAACCGATAGATATGGAGTAAGGCAGAGGTTCATTTCTATCATTACAGATATTCCATTATCTAACGACCCCATGTATAGCGGAGACATATTATGTGAAAGATGTGAAAGACCTTGTATTAACCACTGCCCTACTTCTGCAATAATAAATCAAGAGATTATTATTAAACTTGAAGGCAGAGAATTCAAAATACCTAAAATTGATTTCTTTTCATGTGATTGGGCAAAGAGATACTGCCTAGTTGGAGAGGAAGGTCCTTTCTACTGGAATGTAGACATTAACATTCCAGTACCTAAAGAAAAAAAGATAGAAAAGGTATTGGATGCGGTAAGCAGATACTCTTGGGGAGTTCAAAAGTTACATGTTAATATAGTAGAAGAATGTCTGAGAAAATGCATAGCAAAAGGTAGCTAGAAGTTGACAGTATATAACAAGGGGGGAATAATAGATATATGGAGAAAAGTTCGGACAAGTTAGATATAGCAAAACTATATCGGATTATCTGGGATATATTTATCTATGGGCATTATTACAAAGATATAGAAAAATTAGATCTTGAAGAATTACCTAAATTAATAGGATTAACTAGGATTCCGAACTGTGTATTCTGTATCTCTATTGATGATTATAGCCATATGTCAATACAAGAACAGTTACAGACGAAGGAACTTATTGAACGTATAATCACTCAAATAATGAATGACAGAGAGTATTTTCTCTTATTCGCTCATCAAAATTGTTTCTATCTGAATGCATATATATTAGAGCTAGAGGCTCAAGAAGAGGACTCAAAACGCTGTCTGCAAAGGTTAGCTGAAGATATAAAGATTGTTCCTAGGGAATTTGATATTTCTATCACGATAGGAATAGATTTCTATAAATACCAGCAAACTTCGATATGGAAATGGAAGGAAATAGCACAACACGCTATAGTCGCTAATAGGAGAAAATTCTTTGAAGGGAAAGATAAAATTTATTTCTATGAAAATTCTAATCACTTTAACAGGTCATATTCTAATGTTTCATCTAAGTCTTATTCTGAACTTTGGCATAGGCTTCTCAATTATATAGTTGCTGGTGATATAAACAAAGCCAAAAAGACAGCTTTATTTTTAACAGAAGACGTATTCAGATATAATTTAGACAGACTATTTTATCTTCGTATCAAGTTAATAGAAACTGGTACCCTAATAATATGTGATATGATAGAGTTAGGATTTTCTGAATCCAAATTATCTCAGGTATTAACAGAATTTATTGAAAAAGTAAACTCATTCTATGATATTATTGACTTAGCAGAAACCTTCTATCTCTTAGTAGATCATCTGGTAGACTTTGCTATAAAACAAAAATATAAGTTAAACCCGATTGTAATGAAGGCTAAAGAGATTATCAGTTCATCTGAGGACCTTTCAGACCTTACATTAACTAAAGTATCCAAACTAGTTAATGTGAACTATAGCTATCTAAGTCGACTCTTCAAAAAAGAGTTAGGAATGTCTTTTACCGAATACGTAAATAAAGAAAGAATCAAAAGAGCGCTCCCTCTTCTCTTCGAGAAACATAGAAGGATACAAGATATTGCAATTTGTTCTGGATTTAAAGATGTTCAGCAATTCGAAAGAGTATTTAGGCGTTTCTACCATATGACTCCCCTACAATATAAAAAAGTTAATGTCTAATAATATTATCGGATCTGCCAAGAAGTTAGTATCTGATCTGTAATTACTTTAGACATCCCCTCTTTAAAGATACAGAAATTACTCAATAAACCACAAAGTTATAAATCATTAGGGTGTTTTTAGTAGAAAATTGTACTCAGAGAGTAAGTTATAGTTAACATCTACCCCACGTAAAAAGTTAAAGAGTCCGTTATTAATTGACAGAATACTTATGAAATTATATCCTATCGTTGGGAGGCAGATTAATTATGTTTAAATGGATAGGAAGTTTCTGGAACTCCCTTATATATCCAGAATATTGTACCGATGAAATAGAGGATCCTGAAGCGAATATCTCTTGGGTCTTAAAGAAGGTATTAAAGGGTAAGTTTCCTGATTTTGTTGTATGCATCTCAGTAGATGACTATGATAATATGACACCTGATAAAAGGAAAGAGATTATATCCAAAGTAAAGAAGCATGTGCAAAGATCTTTCCCGAAAGATCAGTGTAAGTTATTAGGCTTTGCTCATAGTAATAGTATTTACTTCTGCGGTAATATCTCGGAATCTCCTACTCTTAAAAGCTATTCTTCAGGACAAAATGAAATATATCAAAAACTTCATTTATTGCAAGACTTTCTTAGAAGGAAACTTGATATAGTTATTTCTATTGGTCTAGCATTTCTTAGTGAGTACTCTATTGAAGGCTGGAGATTTGCTTCTCAAAGAGCTGTAGTAGCTCAGAGATATAAACTCAAGAGAGGAAGAGGATGTATAAGTGTTTATCCCAGAGATATGCTACTTCCCGAATTAGAAGATTACTCAGACTTAGACAATTTAATAATAGAGCTATATAATTCAGTTTATATGATGGATGTATATAGAATAGAAAAATCAACTGAAGCCATCTTAAGGAAACTATTCGAGGAAAGATATATTCCCCTAGGTAAATTAAAGCCGACAATTCAGATCTTTATAGGCACAGTTGTATCAGCTTCTATAAGGACTGGTCTAAAATTCTCTGAAATCCTTCCAGATATCCAGTCGTATCTTACTGAGATTGATACTACTTATGATTATGCTAGACTGAAGGAACTTCTAAGAAATGTAGTATCTTCAATTACTATTGGAATCTGTAAAACTAAAAAATCAAATTCATGCGGTATTGTAGAAAAAGCAAAGCAGTTTATATCTTCTCATCTAAGTGAGAATATATCTCTAAAGGTTATTGCTCAAGAGTTAAATGTAAATCCTTCGTATTTAAGCAGAAGATTTAAAGAGCAAGAAGGTATAAATATAACAGATTATATACACTTTGAGCGAATTAAGGAGGCTCAAAGACTACTCCTAGATGAAAACTATAAGATAAGCACCATTGCTTTTACGCTAGGATATGGAAGTATTCAGAACTTCACAAGAGTTTTCAAAAAGCTCCAAGGATGTTCTCCAAAAGAATATCGGAAGTCAAAATTGGTTAATTTTAAGTAAAAATAGTTGTTGTTTTCTTCTGTTTTCCTAGAATAAACTAATAAAGAAAAATATTGTAGAGGAGGTTGATGAAAGATGAGACGTTTTTCTATAATCTTACTTATCTTTACTTTTTTATTAGGTTCTATTATTATGCCAAAGGTCTCCTATGCCCAATTTCTTACTGGTAGTAAGTTTAACCAGTCTCCTGGAGTAAATGTTATTCTATACGCTACTCCAGAAGAGTATCAAAAGGCTACTGGAAAGAAAATTACCAAATTTAACGAAGCTCCTGAGTTAGCCGAACTTGTCAAACAAGGGAAGCTTCCACCAGTGGAGAAGAGATTACCCGAGGATTATATGGTTTATAAAACAGAAGCTATCGGACAGTATGGTGGAGATCTGAGAACTGCCTCCGTAGGACCAGCTGGAGGGCATGACCTATACTGCATGACGGACCCACAACCACTTTTTAATACTGATGCCTATGCTAAAAGTATTATTCCTTACATTGCCAAGAAGTTAGAATACACTAAGGATATGAAAAAGATAAGAGTATACCTCAGAAAGGGATTAAAATGGTCAGATGGTAATCCCTTTACAGCTGACGACATAATGTTCTGGTGGAATGATATTGTTCTGGATAATGAGCTTACTCCAGTGAAGCCTAAGGTATGGATGCCTGGAGGGAGGTTAGCTAAGTTTAAGAAAATAGATGACTATACGATAGAAATATCCTTCTTAGTTTCCTATAGGCCAATGATAAAATCTCCTACTGTATTGACTGCTCTCAGCTATGCTCCAGCTCATTATCTAAAGAAGTGGCATAAGAAATATAATCCAGATGCAGATAAGATAGCAAAACAAGAAGGTTTTGATGCTTGGTATAAGTGTTTCGGCTTTCATAGGGATGCGGGTTGGACTCAACAAGATACAAATATACCTGGATTAGGACCTTGGGTTATGGAAAAACTTACAACTACACAAAAGATTTATAGACGTAATCCGTACTTCTTTGGTGTAGATACAGAAGGCAATCAGCTCCCATATATAGATAGAATAATCGTAGATATTGTAGCTAATAAGGAAGTAGTTACTATGAAACTATTAAGTGGAGAGCTAAGCGTTGGTGGTTATATGTCTGGTATGATGATGAAGGATTTTACCCTCTACAAAGGAAACGAAGATAAGGGGAACTATAAGATTTTCTTGTATGAGAGTCTGTACACAGAGGTGGTATTCTCATTTAACCAGGCACACCCTGACCCTGTAATAAGAAAGATATTCCAGGATGTAAGATTTAGGCAAGCGATGTCTCTAGCGATAAATAGAGATGAGATAAACCAATTCCTTATGGGCGGAACAGGAATCCCAACGCAATCTACTGTGCACCCAACCTGCAGTTTCTTTAAGAAGGAGTGGGCTACAGCATATGCGAAATATGACCCCAAAGAAGCAAATAGACTTTTAGATGAGATGGGACTTAAAAAGGGTTCTGATGGTGTTAGACTACGTCCGGATGGGAAACCTCTTGAATTAACATTACTTTACGATGATGCCGGAGTAGGTTATAGAAGCGATACAGACTTGATGTTACTTATGAAGAAATACTGGGGCGATATAGGAGTTAAGGTTGAACCTAAAGCAATGGCTAGAACTCTTATCAATAAGAGGGCTCTTGCCGGTGAGTTAGATATTGGAGTATGGTCTCACCCAAGATTAGTAGAAGGTGCTGTATATTATCCGGGCATAGAGGCACACTGGAAGCCTAATAACTCTGCATTAGCTTGGGGTATACCTTATGCACTCTGGTATGATACAAATGGTAAATCTGGTGAAGAACCTCCAGCTTATATAAAGGACTTCTTTAAAGCTTGGGACAATTGGGTCTTAGCGGTTACCGATACAGAGTATAAAAAGCGGGCTCAGATTCTCTGGGAATTGCAGGCAAAGAATCTCTATATAATTGGAACTGTAGGTTATAGTAAGTGGCCCTTACTAATCAAAAATGGACTCTTAAATACTCCTAAAGAAGGATTTATACTGGCAGAGCCAGTAAGATGGTGGGCAATCTCCTATCCAGAACAGTGGTTCTGGAAGAAGTAAGGAATGTTTTCCTCTAGAGGTTATAACTTGAAACCTCTAGAGGAAATAGAACTATTCATATAAGGAGGTTTGAGAAGGATGAAAAGACTACTTATAGGTATACTTATTATTAACTTGTTGTTGAGTTTACTTCCGGGTTTCATAAATGTTTCTCTCGCTCAGAAGAAATATAGAGAAGCACCTATGCTAGCTGAACTAGTTAAGCAAGGGAAACTTCCACCAGTAGAACAAAGGTTGCCTAAAAATCCAGAAGTAGTTAAACCTTATGAGGAAGTGGGCTACTATGGAGGAACTTTAAGACTAGGACTTGTAGGTCCTGCAGATACAGCTGTATGTTATGCTGTATTTTTAAGTGAATGGTTAGTCCGTTGGGATCAGACAGGTACTAAACTTGTTCCCAGTGTAGCTGAAAGATACTCTGTCTCTAGAGATAAAAAAACGTATACATTCTATTTAAGAAAGGGAATGCGATGGTCTGACGGAACTCCATTTACAGCAGACGACATTATGTTCTGGTATGAGGACGTAATCCTTAATAAGGAAATTACTCCTGTATTTCCTGCATGGTTAACTACTAAAAGTGGACCAGGAAAAGTAGAAAAAGTCGATTCTTACACAGTAAGATTTATATTTGCTGACCCTTATCCGTTGTTTTTAGAAAATCAGGTGTGGAGTGGAGCATCTATAGTAAGATATCCTAAACATTACTTAAAAGAATTTCATATTAAATATACACCTAAGGAAAAACTAGAATCTATGGTAAAGGATGCAGGATTCCAATTTTGGTATCAGCTATTTAGTGATAGAGCTAATATTATCCAGAATGCTGAACTTCCTACCCTCTCGGCATGGAAATCCACAGGTCCTTTGGCTGGTAAGGTGCTACATACAATGGAACGTAATCCGTACTACTGGAAAATAGATACAGAAAGAAATCAGTTACCCTATATAGATAAATTATCGGCAGTTATAGTGGAAAATCTAGAGGTATTAACAACTAAGGTAATAAGTGGAGATATAGATTTCGACTCTGGACATATGACACTTCCTAACTATCCTCTTCTAAAGGAGAATGAAAAACGTGGTGGATATAGAGTCCTTTTATGGAAAATGGCTATGGGTTCACAGCTCTATTTTGCTCCAAATCTAAATCATCAGGATCCAGTAAAAAGAGCTATTTTTAATAATCGTGATTTTCGTATAGCCCTGTCTCATGCTATAAATCGAGAAGAAATTAATCAATTGTGTTACTCAGGGCTAGCAGAACCAAGACATGCAACAGTCGCTAAAGAGTGCATATATTATACGCAGGGGATAGATAAGTTATACATAGAGTATAATCCTAAGAAAGCTAATGAACTTCTAGATAAAGTAGGGTTAGACAAGCGTGACAAGAGTGGATACAGATTAAGGCCTGACGGAACCCTCCTTACTTTAACCATAGAATTTCCTCCTATGGGAGAGTTTGGACCATGGGAAGATGTAGTGACTCTAGTAGCAAAGTTCTGGGATGCTGTAGGATTAAAAACTGTTCCGAAACCTATAGACAGGTCTCTCTATGAAGTAAGAGCTAGAGGAACTGAGATTGACTTTATGGTATGGGCATGGGGAAGAGGACTTCTTCCTTTAATTCAACCTCATTTTGTATTTCCATATTATTGGGGATTCTACACTGGAGCTCCTCTTTATGCTCTTTGGTATCAGACAGGAGGAAAAGAAGGAGAAAAACCTTCAGGGGATATATTAAAAGTTATGCAGTTATATGATCAATTTAGGATTGAAACAAATCCTGCTAAAGCAGTATCGCTCGGAAGGCAGATTATTAAAATATCAGCTGAAAATTGCTGGTATATAGGAACAGTAGGCTTGGCTCCAACTATTGTAATAGCAAAAGATAATTTAAGGAATTTGCCAGAGAAGTCATTTAGGGAGGCTATGCTTGGCCAATTTGCACATACACGTCCTGAGCAATATTTCTTTAAGAAATAACAATGAATATCCGTAAATACGGAAAGGAGGTAAAATCAATGTCGACAAATTTTAGATTAACAAGAGACTTGAAAGATTATGCTAAGAAATGTGGCGCAGACTTAGTCGGTATTGCATCAATGGATAGATTTGAAGGGGCACCAAAGCAGATGGATCCAAGATATATCTTTCCTGATGCAAAAGCGTTAATAGTTCTAGGATTCCGCATTCATAGGGGAGTATTTAGAGGGATAGAAGAAGGGACGTTTTTTGCAGGATATCCTACTATGGGATATGGTGGAATAAATATGATATTTGCACCGATTGTTCTGAGACAGATTTGTAATTTTTTAGAAGACGAAGGATATGAAGCTGTCCCTTATCATAATAATCTTGTAGGGATCGATTCACGCTTCTATCATGTTGGAGAGCCTAGTGATAATTTTTGGAGTCGACCTGTTTCCCCTGATAAACCTGCTCCTGATGTTTTTATTCACTTTCGAATTGCTGCATTCTGTGCAGGTCTTGGGGAGATAGGGTACAGTAAGATATTCCTTACACCAGAATTTGGTCCTAGACAACGATTTGCTGTCTGTTTAACAGATGCTCCCCTGGAACCAGATCCTTTATATGAAGGACCTCCTTTATGTGATAGATGTATGTTATGTGTAAAAGAATGTTCTGGAAAGGCAATAAGTGCTACCGAAACAGTAAAGATAAAGGTGGCTGGAAGAGAGTTAGAATGGGGAAAGTTAGATGAAGTTAAGTGTTCTGTAGCATACACTGGAGGGGTTAAAGAAACAAATCCTTTCCTACCTGAAGAAACTCCAGATAAGTTTGAAGAATATAGTAAATATCTATATGGGGGACCTTACTATAAGGAATTTGTTAAGTGGAAAGAACCTTATGGTTTTAATCCGGCAGTAGAAGGAGCAAGAGGTTGTATACGAGCATGTATGATCCACTTAGAACAAACTGGAAAGATAAAAAATTCCTTTAAAAATCCTTTTAGGAAAAGGGCTCCTTGGAAGTTATAGCTTCTTAATTAAGGAGGAACAGGGGCATATGGAGAGATGTCTCTATATGCCCCTAATTAGAAAGATGAAATTAGCTGTAGGATATCAATTGCCTGAAGATGAAGAATCAATAGTAGAAGTTGTAAAAGAATTTCGAGAACATATAGAAGAAGTCTACTTTCCATGGCTAGACATGCCTAGTGGACGTTCTCCAATGACAAAAAGAGAGGGATTTGTAGATTGGAAAGGACAAGAAAAGTTAGAGAGGGATTTGTCTATTCTTAAAGACATGGGAATTAAATTAGACCTCTTGCTGAATGCAGACTGTTATGGAGGTGAAAGTCTATCAGAACACCTAGCTAATTTTGTTCGCTCTATTATAGCATATCTAAAGGACAATGTAGGAGTAGATATAGTTACAACTACTTCTCTTATGATTGCTAAAGTGATAAAAGAAGAGTTCCCAGATATAGAAATTCGTGCATCAGTTAATATGAGGATTGGAACCATAAAAGCTATGGAATATATCTCTGAACTTTTTGACAGCTTTTATATTCAAAGAGAATACAACAGAGATATTCGAAGAATAGAGGAAATGAAAGAGTGGGCGGACCAAAATGGTAAAAAACTATGCTTCTTAGTAAATAGTGGCTGCTTAAATTTCTGTTCTGGACAAACCTTTCATGATAATCTTGTAGCACATGAGGCAGAAATAGTAACAAGGAAAAATGTAAATATAAGGGATTGGGACCCTAGTATATGCTGGAATTACTATAAAATAAGAGAAAACTGGGTAAAATTTCTACAGAACTCATGGATTAGGCCGGAAGATCTTCATAACTATGATAAATACTTCTCTATAGCTAAACTTGCTACTAGAACTCATTCAAATCCCAGAAAGGTTATTGAAGCCTATTCTAAGCAAAGATTTAAAGGGAATTTAATGGATTTACTAGAACCTGGACATAGTCCACTATTCTTTCCTTATGCTATTGATAATTCTAGATTTCCAAATGATTGGTTCCAGAAAACAAGCAGCTGTGATAAAAAATGTCATAAATGTAACTATTGTTTATCTGTTTTAGAGAAAGTTTTAGTGAGCATTGAAGATTTAACAGTCTAATACTAAGATTGGAGGGATTTTATGTTAAAAGATGAGTTAAAGTCCTTTGCTAGGGAGGTAGGTATAGACCTAGTGGGTATAGCACCAATAGAACGGTTCAAAGATGTTCCACCTGAGAGGCACCCGGCAAGTATATTCCCAGAAGCAAAAACTATAATAGTATTAGTTCAAGAGATTCCAAGGGGCACATTTAGAGGAATAGAAGAGGGGACCCTATGGATGAGAGCTCCAAGGCAGATAGCCCCTAGATATACGTATAGAATAGCTAGATTCTTAGAAGATAAAGGTTGGGAAGGAGTGCCAGTGGCTCCACTTCCTCCAGAGAGATGGCCAGAAGGAATCCCGGTAGCTAAGAGTGGTGTAGCTCCAAATGTCTCTCCTTCATTAGAGTACGCAGCAGTATCTGCCGGATTAGGAGAGATTGGATTCTGTAGAATCTTTCTCACCCCCCAATTTGGTCCTAGACAATCTTTAGGCATGGTCATTACAGATGCAGAGATGGAGCCAGATCCTATATTTAATGGAATAGTTTGTGATAGAGAGAACTGCTTAGAATGTGTAAGCAACTGTTCTTTAAACGCTATAAGTAAAGATGAAGTGGAAACTATTACCATAGCAGGTAAGGAGATGCGATGTGGAAGAGTCAATTTCAAGGCATGCAAACTATGTCCACAAGGTGTATATCTAGATGAAGCCTCTCAAAGGGCTACCCCAACTACAAGCACTGATTATCTAAGTAAAAAGATTGTAGAAGATATTAGTCTAAATAGACTAACCTCAGCTTGTGTAAGGGCGTGTATAGCTCATTTAGAAAAGACAAACAGGATAACAAAAAAGTATAATACGCCATTCAGAATCAGAGAACCTTGGAAACTTGGAATATTTGATGTATAGAGAGGTGGAGTATGCTGACTAGTGATAAAATAAAGGCTTTTGCCAAAAAAGCTGGAGCAGATTTAGTTGGAGTAGCAAATATAGAGAGATTTGATAAAGCCCCACCTGAAATGCACCCCTGTACTATCTTTCCAGAGACTAAATCCGTTATAGTTCTAGGAGCAAGAATTCTGAGAGGCTCTTTTAGAGGCATAAGGGAATGGACAGAATGGTCTTCATATTGGATATTCGGTTATGGAGCAGGAATTTATGGGGTTCTTAATGAAGCTACAGATATGACTAGAAAATTCATAGAGTCTTATGGCTATGAAGCAGTTGAAGTCCCAGGCATAGCAACTCTTCCTGAGTTTGGTCCAATAAGACCGCCAGTGTCTCCAGATAGATATCCACCGAATGTCTCTATCTCATTTAGACTAGCAGCAGCTGCAGCTGGATTAGGAGAGATTGGATATTCTAAAGTTTTTTTAACTCCAGAATTTGGGCCAAGACAGAGGTTTACTGTTATTTTAACTGATGCAAGATTAGAACCTGACCAAATATTTAAAGGTAAATTATGTACAAGATGTATGAGATGTGTTAGAGAATGTCCAGCAGGGGCTATAAGTAAAGATAAGACCGTTTCTGTTGAAATAGAAGGCAGGGTCTTTGAATGGGGGGATTTAGATTATGGAAAATGTAAATTAACCCATTGGGGCTTTAATCAAAAGGCTTCTCCTTTTGTAGCAAAAGACCTTCCAGGTTTAGACTTAGATATTTCTGAACAAACAATGACTTGGAGAAAAGCTTATGATTTTGGTTGGTCATTAGCTAATAGAGTTAGATACATATCTTTGGTAGCAAAGGGTATTAGTGAGATAGAACAAGCTGGTCGTCCTGGAAGTATCTGCGGGGCAAGAGGATGTATTCAGGCCTGCTTTGACCAATTGGAGAAAACTGGAATTATTCCTAAATTTCATACTCCATTTGTGATAAATCGATAGATAAGGAGGATACTGTTTTATGATTACTAAAGAAGAGCTAAAGAGATTTGCAAAGGAAATAAGGATTGATCTTGTAGGGATAGCAAATATTGAAAGATTCAAAGATATACCAGCTGAGCATAATCCGCTCTCAATATTCCCAGAAGCAAGATCGATAATAGTAGTAGGTAGGAGGATAACAAGGGGGAGTCTAAGAGGGATTGAAGAAGGTACAAACTTTGACTTATACTACATCTATGGTCGTGATTGGCTTAACAACAGAATCCTAGCAATGAGTACATTTAAGCTTAGCGAATTTCTAGAGGATAATGGATGGGAAGCGGTTCCTATTCCAAATCTCCCTCCGGAGATTCCACCATTAGGAATACCGGTAAGAGAGGGTCAGCCTGCTCCTAATGTAATGATAGATATCGAAGATTGCGCATTAAAAGCTGGCTTAGGCGAGATTGGGCATTGTGGATTTTTCCTTACACCAGAATTTGGGCCCAGACAGCGATTCCAGATTATCCTAACAGATTTAGAGTTAGAACCGGATCCACCATTTAACGGAAAGATATGTAAATATCCTATCTGTCCAAGTTTCTGCCCCTTAGGAGCTATAAGCCCTGAAGGTAAGATTGACTATAGAAAATGTCAAACCTGTAAAAATGGAGCATCTCCAAATCCTCTCCATAGGTTAGGGAAGCCAGACCGTCTAGGAGCAATATGTGCTAGGTCTTGTCTAGATTACTTGGAGAAAAATAATCTTGTAAAGAATACATTTAAAAATCCATTTAGAACAAAACCGGCATGGAAAGTTATAGAAGAAAGAAAGATTGTGGAGGAATGAGATGAATCTTACTAAAGAAGAAATAAAGAAATTTGCATTTTCTAGAGGATTAGATTTAGTTGGAGTAGCAAATATAGAGAGATTTGAAAATGCTCCTAAAAATATGCATCCTGCATCTATCTTTCCCTCAGCCAAGTCAGTAATAGTTGTAGGTAAAAGAATCCTTAGGGGTGGTTGGCGAGGAATTGAAGAAGGGACTTACTGGCCCTCCTATACATATTTTGATTATCACGGACTATTAAATACTCTATTTATACCCTATCCTCTGTATGAATTAGCATGCTTTTTAGAGGATAATGGATGGGAGGCGGTTCCTTATTATCCCGGCGTTCCAGAAACTCAACCTCTAACAGAACCATTAAGGAAAGAAGGAATCTCTCCTAACGTTCATCTAGCTATAAGAATTGCTGCTACTGCAGCCGGTTTAGGGGAGATAGGATGGAGCAAGGTATTCTTGACTAAAAAATTTGGGCCAAGACAGAGGCTACATGCAATAATTACCGATATGCCTTTAGAACCAGATCCCTTAGTAGAACCAGGTAGTATTTGTAAAAGGGACATGGCCTGTGTAAGTGGATGTCTTGGAGCAATACCACACATAAAAGAGGGGAAAACTGTAAAGATAAAGATCGAGGATAAGGTCTATGAATGGGCGGATATAGATTTGGGGAAGTGCACACTTATGTATCATGGAGGCGATCCAAGACTTTCACCTTTCATTCATAAAGACCTTCCTGGGTTTAATTTCGATGTAACAGAGCAAGAGATAGATGAAGAGACTGCATATAAGATCTGTTGGACCCTTTCTACTGCAAAATGGCGCACTACTAAAGAGTTTCCTTCTGGATACATAATAGAAGGTCATGCTTTACTCCAAAAGTGGGGAGAAGGAGGAAGTTACGGAATCTGTGGCTCTAGAGGTTGTATGAGAAGCTGTTTTAACTATTTAGAGAAAGCTGGTATTATAGAGCAACGTTTTAGAGGTGGAAGCTTTATTAAGAGACCTCGATGGTTATTACCTTCTAAGGTAGAGAAAGAAAGATCTAGTGGGAGATGACCTCCCGCTAGATTTAATTTATTACAGCATAGTGCATTCCTTTATAAGTCTTTCTTATCCATTTCTTAGTAACTTCCGTCACCGCTAAGTATACCCCCAACTCCTTAAGATACATCTCCCAGATCACCTTTCCCCCTTCCTAATACATCTAGACCTAATTCTTTATTCATTTCTTCTATCTTCTTCTTAAAGGTCTCAGAAGTCTCATCTGGTAAAATCTCTACATCTAATATGAGTTCGTCTGTACTAAAAGCTAGGTTCACAATCCTTTTTATACCCTTTACCCTCATTAAGTCTAGTCGAATCCTGCTATATGACATCTATTCCTAGGCTTACCTTTGAGCTTCTTGCCAAGAGTTTGCAAATGTCTCCAAACTGCTGACGGGTCTATAGAGATATTAATTTGAAACATTGGGGTAGCTTTTAAATTCCTCAACCATCTATGTAACAATTACTAGCTTTTAATTCCTCTATACCATATTTTATTCATGCTATAATGAAGCATAGAACTAGAATCACTAGAAGATAGTTGAATATCTTGGAAGTCAGAGGAGAGAATAGTACTTATGAAAACTCTGGAAGAGATTAAAGATATAATAAATCAACACAGAGAAGAATTAGAAGAGAGATTTAAGGTTAAGAGTATTGCAATATTTGGTTCTTACAGTAGGGGAGAACAGACACCGCAGAGTGATATAGACATACTAGTTGAATTCAAAGAGCCAGTTGGATTCCTCTTTATACATCTAGCAGATTTTTTAGAAGAAATACTAGGAATAAAGGTAGACCTATTGACTCCAGATGCCATTAAGCCGAATAGAAAAGAATATATAGCCAAGGATATTATTTATGTCTAAACGTAACTGGAGACTTTTTCTAGAAGATATCCTAGAATCTATAGAGAGGTATGGATTTTGATAGTTTCAGAAACGATAGAAAAACAATCGATGCAGTTATTAGAAATCTTGAGATAATTGGCGAGGCAGCAAGGAATATCCCTGAGGAGATAAGAAGTAACTATAACGAAGTAGACTGGAGAGGGATGATTGGACTTAGGAATAGGGTTATTCACGAGTATTTTGGTGTCAGCATAGCAATAGTATGGAACATTGTTGCTCAGGAGCTTCCTCTATTAGAAGAGAGGATAAGGGAGATCTTAAAGTAGGCTCTTTAAATAGGGGATGATTTTTAAACTCATCAACCATCTGTGCAACAATTATTGCACAGGCTAGCCTTGTATAAGGTTGACTTAAGAGATAAAATTTTATTAAAAGTGTAGTGAAAGGGGATGAGAATGGGGAGTGTGGAGAATAGAGAATAGAAACTTTAAACCATTTTATCTAGTCAAGTTAACCCAAAGAGGGTAGTCTACTTGAGTCTTTAGAAAAGGGCTCAAAAAGTAAGTAAAGCTTAATGTAGGAGGTTTGAGAAGATGAGGAGATTACTGGTAGGTCTAGTTATTGTGAGTTTAGTAACAAGTCTATTCCTTGGTTTTGGTTCTATTTCCTTTGCTCAGAAAATGCCAAATCCTTCTCAATATGCTACCCCATTCGAATACCAGAAAGCAACGGGAAAGAAGATTACCAAGTTTAGCGAAGCCCCAATGCTAGCAGAACTTGTCAAACAGGGTAAACTTCCGCCTTTAAAAGAAAGGCTCCCTAAAGAGCCTGCAGTGGTAGAAGTAGTAGAAGAGATAGGGAAATATGGAGGGACTTGGCGTAGGGCATATACCGGTGCAGGAGATACACCTGGCTTTCAAAAAATTATAGCAGAGAGCTTAGTAATCTGGAATCATGATGGGACTAAGGTGCTTCCTAATTTAGCTAAGAGATGGATTGTCTCAAAGGATATGAAAGAGTTTACATTCTATCTTAGGGAAGGAGTAAAATGGTCTGATGGTACTCCATTTACTGCAGATGATATTATGTTTTGGTATGAAGATATAACTCTAAATAAAGAGCTTACACCTACCTTCCCTACATGGCTAAGAACTTTTGGCAGTCCTGTAAAGATAGAGAAGTTGGACGACTATACAGTAAAGTTTACTTTTACCCACCCTAATGTTTTATTTCTAGAAAATATGGCTTATGCAGGATTTGAAATTTTAAAACCTAAGCATTATTTGAAACAATTCCATCCCAAATATACCTCAAAGGAGAAACTAGACGAGTTAGTCAGAAAAGAGAATTTTCAATACTGGTATCAGCTTTTTAGCAATAAAGCTAATGTATATGATAATCCAGAACTGCCTGGATTATGGCCGTGGATACCGAAGACTAAACTTGGAGTTATGAATTATATAATGGAGAGAAATCCTTATTACTGGAAAATTGATCCTGTAGGGAATCAGCTTCCATATATAGATAGAATAAACTCTATGTTAGTAACTACTACGCAGATGATAACTATAAAGGCGATAGCTGGAGAAATCGATCTACAAGTGAGAAATGTTCTCTGGACTGACTATCCTGTTCTTATGGAGAATAGAGAAAAGGGTGGATATCGTGTATTGAAGTGGCCAATGGCTTTAGGATCCACATTTGCTTTAATGCCAAATCTAAATCACAAAGACCCTATTCTTCGAAAATTATTTGAAGATAGAAATTTCCGTATTGCTCTTTCACTTGCTATCAATAGAGAAGAGATAAATCAGCTCTGCACATTAGGAGTATGCGAACCTAGACAAGCTACCGTACTTAAAGAATGCCCTTATTACTCTAAAGGACTAGAAAAGTTGTATGCCGAATATGACCCCAAAAAAGCTAATGAGATTTTAGATAAGATGGGTCTTACTAAGAGAGACAAAGAAGGCTTTAGATTACGTCCTGATGGTAAGACACTAGCTATTACTATAGAAATAATGGATAACCCAATGTACGGACCATGGCCAGATATATGCGAATTAGTAAAGAAGTATTGGGAAGCTATTGGTATAAAGACTGCAGTCAAAGTTATAGATAGAACTCTTCTTAATGCGCGTTGGCAAGGAGCGGAGTTCGATGTAAGCGGTTGGGCTTGGGGAAGAGGACTTACCCCATTTATTGGTGGGCCCAAGTTTGTATTCCCAAGTGATGACCTCTATAATCCTGGCCCCTTATATGGTCTCTGGTATCAAACTGGTGGGAAATCAGGAGAAGAACCTAAAGGAGACATAAAAAAAGCTATGGAATTATTTGACAGATTTATCGTCACTACTGATAAGGCCCAGAGACTAAAACTGGGTAAACAGCTTATTCGTCTAAGCACTGAAAATGTATGGAGTATAGGAACTGTTGGACTTATACCAAATCCAGTTATCGTAAAGAACAACTTTAGAAATGTTCCAGAAGTACTCTTCTCTGAACATTTACTTCTTACTCCTAGGAATGCATTCCCTGAACAGTTCTTTATAAAATAAAGAAAGGAGTTGATAAGGTTGGCTCTTACAGCAAAAGAAGTTAAGGAGATGGCTAAAGCTTTAGGAGCAGACGTTGTAGGTATAGCTCCTATAGAGAGATGGGAGGGAGCACCTATACAAATGGATCCCAGACAGATCATGCCTGAAGCACGTTCTGTTATAGCAATGGGATTCCGCATAATGAGGGGTAGTCTAAGAGGAATAGAAGAAGGAACATTCTTTAGCAATTACTCATCAATGGGATATGGAGGGCTCACCTATTTATATATTCCTATGGTTGTGATAAATCTCAGTAAGTTTATAGAGGATCATGGATATGAAGCGATACCTTATGGACACCAGAGCGATTGGAGGGCAATTGATAATGAAGGCAATCTTAAACCGCACTATAGCAGACCAGTAGCTCCTGGAAAGGCCCGTCCAGATGTTATGGTACATTTAAGAATAGCTGCATATTTGGCAGGCCTAGGAGAAATAGGATACAGTAAACTTCTCTTGACACCAGAATTTGGCCCTCGTCAGAGAATTGGAATAGTAATAACCGAAGCAGAACTTGAACCTGACCCTATATATGAGGGTCCACCTCTCTGTGATCGCTGTATGGCTTGTGTAAGAGAATGCCCAGGGAATGCCATAAGTGCTACGAAGACAGTAAAGGTTACTCTAGCAGGACATGAAGTTGAATGGGGAGAACTAGACTGCAAAGCCTGTGACATCGCTTTTAGAGGGGGAAGGCCTATGGATCCTAATGAAGATGATTCCTCTCTAGAAGATTATTATGAGCCAATGTATGGATATAAAATAAAACCTAGCCATATTACTCCATTCTATAAAAAACCTCACAATCTTTATATTACTGGTCAAGCTATTTGTGGAGCAAGATGTATGAGAGCATGTATGATACACCTAGAAGCCAAAGGGGTTCTTAAGAATAAATTTGAGAAACCATTTAGAAGACGTAAACCTTGGGTTGTCGATTGGTCTACCCCTGAAGAATTATTGGAGAGTTAGAAAAATATGAAGTTTGCTGTTGGTTATCAGTTATATGAAGAGGAAGGGGAGGAATCCTTCCTCTCTATTGTTAAAGATTATAAAGAGCATATTGCAGAGGTTTACTTTCCTTGGGGAGATTTTCCATCGGGTAGGGCAGTATTATCAAATCGAAGAGGGTATGTAAATTGGGAAGCGCAAGATATACTAGTGAAAGATCTATTAGCATTCCGTTCTTTCGGGATAAAGTTAGACCTACTATTTAACGCCAACTGTTATGGAAGTTATGCCATTAGTAGATACTTAGAAAATCAGATAATATCTATTCTAGATTATCTAGAAGAAAAGGTCGGAGGCATTGATATAGTAACTACGACATCCCCATTTATTGCTTATATAGTAAAAAAATATTTCCCAAAGATAGAAACAAGGGCTTCTGTAAATATGCAAATAGGTACAATAGAAGGTATGAAATATTTGGAGGAGTTCTTCGACTCTTTTCATGTAAAGCGTGAATTTAACAGAAATATCTCCTATCTAGAAGAGTTAAAGAGGTGGGCAGATAGAAGTGGCAAGAATCTTTATATACTTGTAAACAGTGGTTGTTTATATTCTTGTTCTGGACAGATCTTCCATGATAATATAGTAGCTCATGATAAGGAAATAGATGAAATTGTAAATGTTACTGAATGGACTCCATATATATGTAGGAATTATTTAAGAAACCCATCTAACTGGTATTCAGTACTTCAAGGCACATGGATAAGGCCAGAGGACCTTCATAACTATGAAGGTCTCTTTTCAGTAGTTAAATTAGCTACAAGAATGCATTCTAGACCAAGACTTGTCTTAAATGCCTATATAAACAGAAACTACTATGGAAATCTTTTAGACTTATTTGAACCAGGACTCTCTAGTATCTTCTTCCCTTATATAATAGATAATAAGAAATTCCCAGAAGACTGGTTTCACAGAACATCTGCCTGCGATAGAAAATGTGATAGATGTAACTACTGCAAAGATGTCTTAAAAGAAGTTCTATTTTCGATAAAAGAGGTAGAAACATTTCTAACATAGAAGAGGAAAAGAATTTTCTCCAAATGTAATGCTATATTCCTTTTGTAGGTTCCACTTTTATATAACTCTATAGATAATATTATTCTCTAGGCGTCACCAATGTATATTCAATATCAAAATATTTAGCCACCTTTTCTATCTTATGGGCAATATGACCTATGCCTAAGGCAAAGTGATGAGTAGGACCTTCTAAAGTCCACCTCTCGAGAAAAGTACGAATATCCGGTTTAAACTTACCCCTTGTATTAGTATTTCCAGTAGCGGGGATTGGTCCAGGAAGAGATTCCCCTTCTGCTACTACCATTTTAAACCTGCCATTATAAGTCTGAGTCAACCCTAACATAGTTATAGGTCCTACCTTCAATTTATATTCGACAGAAGGCCCACTTCCTCTTTTCCCATGATAAAGCGTTAACATCCTAAGGACAGGTTTCCCATCTGCTACAGCAAGATGGTGTGGTCCATCATGTCCTACGAGGACAAAATTCTCTCTAAAATCTATAGGATGAAATTCAGCAAAGGAACCCCCTGCTCTAAAACGGTCCATAATTAGCATTGCTATACAAGTTTTTAGGTCCATTTCTCCCGCTATGGGTATCCCCTGACTGGTTAATAAAGAATTCCCTATTATCATTCCAGCATGAATTCTTTCATATTCATTATTATCTAGACCTCTGTAGTAGTATGCTAAACCTGTCAAATGAAACTCTGATACTAGTTTATCCATTCCACAAGAAACCTTAGCCGGCCAGATTAAATCTTCATCTTCAACTTTTCTTGTAATCGGATCTACTTTAGGGTCAGGAAAGTCAAATATCTTCTTAATCAGAGAAATCTTCTCCTCTATTTCCTTTTCTGTTACGTTATCGATAAATTTCTTTAGGTCATCCATCTCTATGTGTATTACATGCATACCAAAATGAGCATCGAACATAGTAGGATCAGAATTCATATCTAACATTCCTTCATAGACATGCCCCATATATCCTATCCTTGCATTCTTTAACTCATGGACTACAGTTGCTACATCACACCACTCTAAGACTCTAGTCCAACTCTTCTCATCCTCATAAAGCAATCCAACAATAGCATCTATTGGTTTTTTACCTGCCCTAGCCATAGCACCAGCGATCTCTGGAAGACTAGTGATATTATCATGTTCCAATTGAAGCATTGTTGTGGCTTTATCATAATCCATCCCAGGAGAAGGCTGTAGGCAGAGTAAAACTACAGGTACATTTGCTCTCTGAATTACTGGAAGCACATGAGCACTAGGGGTGTAAGTAGCCACAAAACAGAAGAGTAGATCTAGTTGCTGTTGAGCAAAATAATTCCCTATTTTGAATGCACTCTCTGAGGTATCACTTAAATCATTAGCCGGTATTATAGTAGCATTAGCTTTTCTTCTAAGCTCATTTATAAAATAATTAGTATGTTCAAGTAGTCTTTCTCTTAATCCTGGAAACTGTGGCCAGTATATATAATGCCCTACAGAAAATACTCCGACTCTTCCAGTTTTACATGGATATCGATTAAATATATCTATTATCTCCATAATAACAAATCCTCCTCTTTAATATTGCTCAGAATATACCGCTATATTAACATTACTTATACCAAATGGCACAAAACAATAGTCATCCGTCCAAGAAATACATCTCCCTTCTTTTCTTTTCTCTAACCATTTTTCTCCATCTCTATTCCTGCCTGAAAATGAATAATTCCAAACTGAAGATGTTTCCCCTAAAGTATTATGGTGAGGACCGAGGAGATTTCTTAATGAATTAGTTAACTCAAACTCTATACTATTTGCACCTTCCTTCACAAAATCTGTAATATTTAGTTTGTAAGGCTTCCATAGAATTACTCCAGCTTCCATACCATTTACTCTTACTTTGGTAACTACAGAATAAAGCTTTTCAACTTCTAAAAAGACCTTGTTATTTTCTCTTAAAGTAGATAGCTCAAAACTCTGGAATAGAGATATGGTACCGCTAAAGAATGGGTATCCGCTTGCCAGAAGATCCCCATCAGTTACTAATACCTCTCTACATATAACAAATTCAGGCTTATACCAGATAGACTTACCCTCTACCCTCCTTCTTTCCCCTTTAACCGCAAAATCTCCAATAAGATATATAGCTTCAAGCTCTGTTCCATATAATCTTTCTAGATCTCTTTGAGCATTCGGATCTCCAGCAACAAAATAGGTTGACATCTCTATAATATTTTTACCCTTCTTGACGACACTCGATATATCTATAGGATGAAAACTAATATCCCGATAGTATGGAAGTCCATTATACTTAACTTTCTTATTATTGACTCTAATCTCGTACTTCTCTGCATCTTCTACAACTAAAAAGACCTTTTCTGGCTTATCTTCACAGATAAACTCAAACCTAAGAGAAATAGGTCCCTCATAACGCTCATCTACAAGTAGTTCCTGGATACCAATTATAGGAAGAATTTCACTCCACTCTCCGTCTTCTTTCCTATACCGGCAAAAATCTAGAGTCAAAGCATTTGGATCTAGACGATTTATTTTATAAACATCCCCAATGTGAATGGTTTTAGCAAGTTTCAGCTCTTTTTGTGAAAGATTTATAGAAGATTCTCTCTTGTTTAATAACAGCAGATAGGAAGAGGCAGGATAAAATTCTAGCTCAGTTGTTATACAATTATCTATCTCTCGTTGTGGCAATATTGTAACATCACCACTTTCTAAATTCCACAACTCTAATCTACCTCTCCCAGGAATTCTTATAACTGTCTTATATTCTTGTGTCTCACTGACGTTAACAATAAAGAATAAATCTCCTAATTCTAAACTTCTATGGTGAATCCATATATTGTCTATCGATCTATCATCCTTAGTTAGGATATCTATCTCTTTAGGAAGATAAGAATCTAATAGTTTCTTAAGCGACTCTATAGAATTTTCTACCCGAATTACTTTTCTGTTCAAATCATCTACTTCGCTAGAAAGTTCTCCATCTATCCTAGTAGGTAAATCCCCTACAGAAATAACCTTTCCTCCACCTTTTATAAAGTTATTAAGCAGATTAAAGGTGCTACGTCGTATAGTCATTAGAGAAGGTAAAATTACAACCTTATATTGCATCTTACCGACAACTAAAGAGCCATCTTTTACATCACCGTATTTTTCTAATAGAGACTCATCTCCATAGTCAAAACTACGCTTTAAAGACATAAGATTTTTACTGATAAGAACTAAAGAATCATTGAGTTCTTTTATTGCTTTATTTTCTTCTCCATCAGTAAATACACACTGTGCTGATTCTATAGGATGAATGACTAATATATCTGCGTAATAGTTACCTTGTCTAAGCATATATGAAACACGGGCAAAATAATCAGCTATTAGTCTATTATATTTCCAATAAGGCTGTTGATAAGAAAGATGAGGAGGATAAAACCTTTTTCTTCTTCCTCGCATAGAATAGAAAGATCCATGGTAACATCTATAAGAAATTCCTAAAACCATTAGCCAATTAGCTATTCTCTTTCTGTCTTCGAAATTAATCCCTTGAGGGCTTACTCCATACATCTCACACAGTACTTCTTTCTTACCTAACTGGTGGGCGACACTTGAGCACTGCTTAGGCGGAAGTAAAAAAGGATCACCAGATGGCCAAGAGAGATCAGCAGTAAGAAAATCAATTCCTGGTATACCCATAAATTCATAATAAGACATAGCTGTTCCAGACCAAGTAACCTGCCTAAATAAAGTATCCTCCCCCATTAAGTGTCCAGTGAATTTTACACCATTTCTTTCGCACCATTCATATACTTGTTTAAAGTAAGCCTCTTTAAACCTCTCAGTTAAAAGTCTCCAATAGTGGTGTCTAACTTTTATATATTCTCCATCTTCTGTAAAAAGTAGTGGAAGATAGTCTAGAATAGAGTATCCCCATTTTTCTTTAAAAAGCTGAATAAAATCTCTAGTCCACGGTAAGGCAGGAACTATGCTTCTTGCCACTTTAATCAGAGGTTCATCTACCCATATAGCTTCTACAGTCTTGCCAAACTCATCTTTAAATCTTAAAAGAGGCTTATAAGCTTTTTCTAGATATGTAGCTACTGTTTCAGGATTTAATAGATCTAAGACACATAATAACTCTTTCCATCCGCCAGGAGGGACTACTTTCTTCTCATAGAAAGCGTAATCATCATAAATAGCTAATAATCTTTCATCCTCTTCTACTGGTTTGTCTTTCTCCTTTCTTATAAGAATAAGATTTCTAAACTTATCTTCCATCCCAGATATACCTGTAGGCATATAAGCTGCAGCATTTTTATCTGCCTCTTGTAACCATACCTTCATACCAAAATCTTTAGCCTTTCTTATAATTTCTTCAGTTATTGCCATCCATTCCTCGCTAAGATACATAGTACGCAGTCCCATAAATGTCCTAGTAATTACTGCCCCCCATCCTGCATTATAAAAGGACTCCAATTGACGAATTACCTCGTCTTTTTCTAATCTGTCGTTAAGCATCCATAAAGTTACCCCTCTATAATTCATTCCAGGGTTCTTAAACTCTTCAACTAACTTAGAATAAGGATTAGATATTACAGTCTCCATGGCTCTCTCCTTCTAAAAGGACTTTTAAAAATGTTCTTTATTTTTCTGCTTTCTTCCAGATGTATCATACAAGCCCTGATGCAACCTCTAGCACCACATATAGCTGCTGGATGATGATAACTCTCCCAACATCTCTTTATATAAGGAACATTTTCTCTCAAATAATTCCATATATTTCCTTCATAGGAGACAAGTTTCTCTTCATTATCTCCTTGACTTACTATACTGTTTATCACACTTGCTACCTCTTCAGAAATAAATGGACTATATTCTGAAGTTCCAGCTTGATATACTGCGCTACATTTCAATTCGTCTAATTTCCCTATTACAAAAGTTTTCCCTGAGATAGTAACACTTATCTGATTCTTCTCGCTAATTGCCCCTGCAGGACATTCTCTTACACAAGACATACAATAATCACAAAGGGGAGGACCATTATAGATAGGATCAGGTTCTAGTTCTGCATCAGTAATTATAAATGCTAATCGTTGTCTAGGCCCAAACTCTGGAGAAAGAAAGAGATTACTGTAGCCTAATTCTCCCATTCCACATATTACAGCTGCTATGCGAAAGTGCATAAACACGTCTGGTTTAGGTTTATCTGGAGATACAGGTTTACCTATTCCTGAGCCAAGTCTTACACTTGTATTTTGGAACAAAAAGGCCTCATATCCATTATCTTCTAATAAATTTCCTACTTCTCTTAAAACTATAGGAGCATATACGTCATTTATATTAGCATACCCCATTGATGGATAAGCAGCGAAAAATGTACCTTCCTCTATACCTCTTAGTAATCCCCTATGAATTCTAAATCCTAGACCTATTATTGATTTTGCCTCTGGCATTATATATCTTGGATCATACTGTCTAGGTGCACCATCAAACCTATCCATAGATCCGATCCCTACTATATCTGCTCCACATTTCTTTGCAAAAGCTTTTATCTCTTCTGAAGATATCATCCTTTCTCCTCCTAACAGTAAAGAGGGTGAGATTTTTGACCCCACCCTCTTTTTATATTTCTAAAAAATTACTTTTTGAAAAAGTACTGCTCTGGGCAGGCAAATCTAGGTATCTGCACTACTCCTTCTGGCACATTTCTAAAGTTATTCTTTGCTATACATAAATAAGGCCACTCTCCGACAGTCCCTATCATCCAGATATTCTTCTTATGAAGATTTACTGCCTCTTTAATAAGGCTAATCATCCTAGCTTTATTCGTTGTAGACATAGCTTTATCCCAAAGTTCGTAAAGCTTTTTTATGTCTCCAGTAGGAGCTTCTCCACCCTTTCCTCCAGTAGCATACCATAGGCCGTAAAGAGGAGCCCAACAACATGCTGGTCTTAAACCGAGGAAGTTAATAACTGCTGGCCCTAACCCCCATACCGCATCACCATCGAAAGGATAGGCTCCTATTTCTATTTCTCCAGCTGCAGCTCTCGTTTGATACAAAGACGCATCAATTACTTTCACAGCGGTCCTTAATCCTATCTTTTCCCAATATCTCCTAACTAACTCTGCTACATCTGCCCACTGAGCAAAAGCTGGATATGTTTCAATCGTTAAATATAAAGGCTTTCCATCCAGATCAAGTCTAAACCCATCTTTATCTCTTTTTGTAAGACCAATCTCATCTAGGAGTTTATTAGCTCTCTCAGGATCATACTCTATATAAGCTTTTTCCCATTCCGGATCATAGAAATAATCAGTACTTCCTAGTGCTGCCTGTTTTACTTTACCCATCCCTAGATATACAAGTTGATTTATTTCTTCTCTGTTTATTGCTAGTGATAGAGCTATTCTAAACCTTCTATCAGTGAATAACCTCCTTAACATCGGATTTTTTACGTTCTGATTTAGCAATATAGCTGGTTCTGCAGCTGCAGTTCTAAGCCATTTGATAACTCTATAGTCTCCTTTATTTCTATTTTCCATAAATACAGGGTAATTGGCAAAAAATAAATGCCTCTCCTGGCAATCTAGCTCTCCTGCTATAGCCTTTAGATTTACAACTTCAGCATTTGTCAGGATCTCTACTCTGACATTATCTATATAAGGGAGTTGATTTCCTTGAGTATCTACCTTCCAGAAATACGGATTTCTCTCAAAAGTAACTGCCGAAGGCGTTACTTGCTTTACTTTCCAAGCATAAATAACTGGCTTCTCTGGATTTTGCCAATCAGCTTTATTATTAAATAATTGATCCCATCTTTCGAAGCCTGCCTCCTTTGCCATGGCTTGCAGTTTATCTTTAGCAGTGTACTTAGGATGGAACTGCTTTAAATAATGTTTTGGCATAAAGAATTCTCGATAGTAAGAGTATGAACCTAGCGCTTGAAGAAAGAAATGACTAGGAGCAGAAAACTTTACTCTAAAAGTATAATCATCTATTTTCTCAAAGACAGCGGGTTTACCACCTGGAGATAAATCCTTAGGAAATGCCGGCGTAAGTTCTGGATTAAGAAGAACATCTTCATAGTAAAAAATCACATCGTCTGCAGTAAATGGCTGTCCATCTGACCACTTTAAACCTTCTCTAAGATAGAAAGTAAATACCATATTATCCCTAGATGCTGTATACCTTTTAGCTAGATTAGGATAAGAAGGAGTTTTAGGATCTATATCACACCTTAAGAGATATTGATGTAATACCTCCGTGACAAATGTTCCTACATCACCTATCCCTGTTGCTGCTCGTTTCCAAGTCCCTCCATACTGTCCAACTTCTTCAAGAGGCACTACAACAGCTGGCTCTTTAGGCAATCTTTTTTCTACCGGCGGAAGTTTACCCTGTTTGACAAGTTCTGCTAGCATTGGGGCTTCGCTAAACTTAGTAATCTTCTTTCCCGTTGCTTTCTGGTATTCGGATGGGGTAGCATATTGAAAACGGAAAGAAGGTTCTTTACTAATAGAAACATATACATTGCTTAAAAGAAAGGTAGAGGTAAAAATAACTAAAAAGACAGTAATTACACATATTCTCCTCATCTTCTCAAACCTCCTATAAAAGTTTTATTACTAGTTCTCTTTAGAAACTTAGGTACTACCCTCTTTGGGTTAACTTAACTAGATAAAAAGGACAAAGTCTCTATTTTTTATCTTTACACTCCCCACTCTCATCCCCTTTCACTACACTTTTTAATAAAATTTTATCTCTTAAGTCAACCTTATACAACTGAAGCTTGGAAGAGAGTTCGGACAATATAAACTTTTACCCTTAGAGTCCTCCCTCTGATTACTCTTTCTTATAGGACCACTTATTAAACTTATGTTTCTCCATCTCCTTATATCCTCGTGCAAAAACTGTCATACCCCTCCTATTCTCATTCTTAAAAGCTTATCTGGTTTATACCCTTTACCCTCATTAAGTCTAGTCGAATCCTGCTATATAACATCTATTCCTAGGCTTACTTCTGAGCTTCTTGCCAAGAGTTTGTAAATGTCTCCAAACTGCTGGGGGGTCTATAGAGATATTAATTTTGAAACATTGGGATAACTTTTAAACTCCTCAACCATCTATGCAACAATTATTAGCTTTTAATTTCTCTATACCATATTTTATTCATGCTATAATGAAGCATAGAACTAGAATCACTAGAAGATAGTTGAATATCATCATTATGAAGAGTGAGAGAAGTTTGGATCTTGATAAGATAATACACATATCAAAGCAATTGGAATCTTTGGCTCTTATGTTAGAGGAGAACAAAGGGAAGAAAGCGACATTGATATTCTTGTAGAATTTGAAGAGGGTGCAAAGATAGGGCTTTTAAAGTTTATAAATCTGGAGAACTATCTAAGCGAACTCCTTGGAGCAAAGATTGACCTAGTAGAGAAGTTGTCCTTAAAGCCAAGATTAAGTAAACACATACTAAAAGAGGTAGTAATGCTATGAGAAGAAAAGTAATCCACGAATATTTTGGAGTAGAAAGCGAAAATCCCAATAGTTAACCTTCTCTGCATCATAACGTAAATTATCTTCTATCTTGAAACAATTCTTTATCTATCATCTAAATCTAGCCCTCATCTATCCAATCATATTGACATACTATCATTATAGTTATAAACTTAGGTTATGTTTCAACTATAGAGCCTATAGGGGTGTCCTTATGGAAGTTAAAATACTTGAATCTGATATCGATGAGTTTAAAGAGTATCTAAGAGCTAGTGGTAAGAATAGAAATACTATTTCTTCCTATACCACAAGTATTAAGGGGTTTAAAAAGTTCTTAGACGAAAATCCCTTTGATTCCTGGGATAAGGCTGTGTTAGCCTATCTAGCTAATCTATCTAATAACGCGGAAGTATCTACTATGAGACATTCCTATGCTGTTATTAGAGCATATGCACATTTTAAAAAGATCCCTGAGGTCTTATTAATGAGACATAAGTGGGCAAGGTCACAAAAGCTACCCAGTGTCCTTACAACAAGCCAGAGAATAGCTCTAGAAAAGATCGCTATGCAAACCGCAGGTGAAACCGGTGAGTATAACCTGATACTGGCTGTCTTACTTATGACTAGGCTTGGGCTTAGGATCTCAGAGGTGATAAACCTAAAAAGAGAGGATATAAATACTAGGGAGTGGACACTAAGATTAACTGGTAAAGGTTCAAAGACTGCAATCCTACCAATACCAAATGCGCTAAAGCCACATATAAGGTATGCACTGAAGCTAGAGAAAAACGGAAAACTATTTAACTACTCAAGGACTACCCTTTGGCGAAGAATAAAAGAGCTAGGTAGAAGGCTCGGGATAGACTTAAAGCCTCATACATTGAGGCATACCTGTGCAACAGAACTGTTAAAAAAAGGTGTAAACCTACGGGCGGTTCAAAAAGTCCTGAGGCATTCCTCCCTTGCAACAACTCAAGTTTATACCCACCTAACCGTTGATGATATAAGGGAAGAACTAAAAAAGGCTTGGGAGGAATAAGAGGGGGACATTATCCTAAAAGGGGTATCAAAGGTCCAAAAGTGAAACATTAAGCCGTAGGTCCCCAACGAATCCATCGGATCCTATCTCCAAAGTACCTTAAGCGGTTCGCCCATCTACCTGTAGGCTCCTTGCTAGTTCCTGGAATGGACTCCAGAAATTTAGCAGGTTTCCTTTTGGTAGTCTAAGCTACCAACCTAAGTTCCTTTGGGTTCTAGGTGGTCCTCTAGACCCCTCAGAAACCTACGGCACTTATATGGTATACCCGCTACTGGATACTGTCAATACACCCAGGGGGTATATGTTAATCTCTAAGTTATCTACAGAGCCAAAATAGGGTTTGTCAAGAAACTAGTGTAAATTCTCCGGTATCTCATTTTACAGATATCCTTCTAATCTGGCTTAAAAATAAGCAGCTAATTCTGCTAGGATTAGGTGCCAATTTCTTAGTAGCCTCCATCACTGCTAGGTATATCCCCTTGAATAAAGCCTCGGTATTTTTCTGCTTAACCAGAGATTAATCATTGATAAATATAATTAACCTTTAGTTAATCATGAGTAAGAAATGGTAAAAAGATAGGTGATTACCCAGTATTAATCTCTGATTATCCATATTAACCTTTGATTGATCTGTGAGTAAATTTTTGG
>JACIXS010000357.1 GCA_014360335.1 bacterium
TCGGCCATACGTGCTACACCACCGGCAGCACGAATATCAGCTGGTACTCTTTCTAAAGCCATTACTGCTACTGCACCAGCATTCTCAGCAATCTTAGCTTGTTCTACTGTTACTACATCCATAATTACTCCGCCCTTTAACATTTGAGCTAAACCCCTTTTAGTTTTCTCGGTAGATTTTTCTATCATTATTAAGTCCTCCTTGTCTTTTGATTTGTTGTCCATAGCTATTTACTATTAATCCTTCTCCTAATATATAATTATATTACACTTGTAAACAACTTTTAAGAAGATAAAATAATAAGATAAGACAAAATAGACTGCTCCCACAAGTAGATACAATAAAGAGCAGTCTATCTTTTTATGAACAATTTACTTCCCCATAAAGATAGGGAATTATCCTATTCTTGTTATTCTTATTAATAATTATTTTATTATTTATTACTTCTCTCCACAAAGAATAAGCAATCTTTCCCAATTATCATCAATGTCTTTTTGAATCTCTTCTACTAGTGACTTATTCTCTGGGGTAAGGAGATGCTTAAATCTACCCTGAGGTTTTAACCATTCGGTTACTGGTAATCTCTCTTTTGGTTTATAGTTTAATTTCCATTTCCCATTTTCCACTTCATATAAGGGCCAAAAATTCGTTAAAACAGAAATTTTTGCCATTTTGATTGTATATTCTGAGGGGAAACGCCATCCCCTGGGACAGGGGGATAGCACATTCAAAAAGGCTGGCCCTTTAGTATAGAAAGCTTTATGGGCTTTATCTATTAGGTCATTCCAACGCCATATTGATGCCTGTGCAACATAGGGAATTCTATGGGCGGCCACAATTCCTGTTAAATCCTTCTGATATTGAGTCTTACCTGGAATTACATCACCACACGGTGAAGTAGTAGTCCAAGCACCCCGAGGTGTAGCACTGGACCGTTGAATCCCAGTATTCATATATGCTT
>JACIXS010000036.1 GCA_014360335.1 bacterium
CTGCAGGATAGGAGATTGCGAATTGAAGTCTAACACTATAGGGTCCTAATTTTTCTAACCTCATCAACTTCCCACCGGGTGACCATACTTTGGGTTTCACAGGAGTAAGGTCATTATTTAATATTACATCCTTCCACCAGAACTCTATATCATCTGCTGTAAAGGGCTGGCCATCGGACCATTTTATACCCTTTCTCAATTCTAATATAAGCGTTTTACCATCCTTAGAGAATATCCAAGACTTAGCTAAATTAGGTAGTATAGTCGCTCCATCCTTAGGGTCAAATGCTAAAATAGATTCTTTGCCCATTATATTTACCCCATCCTCAAAGTTCTGAGGATTAGTATGGATTATCCTTACTGTTCCTCCATACTGCCCAATCTCTTCTGTAGGTTCTATAACTAATGGTTCACTAGGTAATCTCTTAGTAACCGGTGGTAACTTACCTTGCTTTACCAACTCAGCCAACATAGGTGCTTCATTAAATCTAGTAATCTTTTTACCAGTTACTTTCTCATACTCAGCTGGACTATTGTACTGCTTTGGATAACTTATCTCTTTACCAAAGACAAAAGACACTGAACTTAAAACCAAACTGACACTAATTATACATAAAACTAACACTCTTACTAACTTCACACTACCCAACCTCCTTCCTTATTCTAGATATAATCTTTAATTCTCAACATCACTTAAAAGTGTATCTTTATAAAACTGCTATCTAATCTACCTTTCTACAGTTAAACTTAACAGGGTTATAAATATCAAAATATTCAAATTTATCTCAAATATCTTCCATATTTCCTCCTCCTATGCCGAAATTAATTTTACTATTCCTAATTATTAAATTATAAAATTTCATCCAGAAGAATCAATCAGCCTAGGATTATTTGGATGCATGTAAAGTTCTCTTTCGTTCCAAAGTTCTACTAAACCTAGTCTCCTTATGTGTTCATCCCATTTAAGGAAGGGATCATTAGTACGTTTGAGCCAATATTGAAGTATCCTCTCCATCTCTTCCCTAACAGATCTATACTTCGGATTATCTATCAAATTCTCCATCTGATATGGATCTGTTTCATTATCGTATAAAAGCCATCCTTCTCCTGTCTGCCAGCAAGCGTAAGTATATCTTGATGTCCTTACCCCTCGCCATTCTCTTATTCCCTGAGCATATCCCTCATCTACTGGAACTATCTCTTGTAGAAATACAGAATCTGGTCCTTTATCTTCTAAACCTAAAATTACCCTAGACAAATCAGTTCCTTCTATTTCCTCGGGTATCTTTATTCCTAAGAGCCCTAATATTGACGGTGCTATATCTACTATACTTATTAAAATATTATTCTTCTCACCAGATGGAATATGTTTAGGCCACCTAATGACAAATGGAATATTGATAGATTCTTCAAATGGCTGTTCCTTCTTCATCATTCCTTGGGACCATAACATATCTCCATGGTCAGAGGTAAATATAACTATAGTCTCATTAGTTAGGTCATTATCATTTAGAAACTCCAAAATTCTTCCTAGCTGTTCATCTAATGCAGTGATCGCCGCATAATAGTTAGCTATAGTTTCTTTAGGAGAAAGGTTAGCATCCTTAGGGCCTAAAAGCTTCTTAGTCCCTAGCTTTACGTTTGGTCTCAAAGTTATCTCATCTGGCTTGTACTTTGATCTATATTCTTCAGGTACCATCCAGTATGGATCATGAGGCGGTCCCCAAGATAAAACTAAGAAGAAGGGTAATCTCTTTTCTTTAAGAGATTCTTCTATGAATTCAATAGCTAAATCAGTCTGCCCTATAGGTTCATACCTTCTAAGTGGAATAGGCTCTGGTGTATCCCTATAGTAATAGGCATTAAAATAGTCATGAGAACAGTTCCATACCGCCCAAAAATCGTCAAATCCAAGTCGCCTAGGTCCAGGTGGAGTAAATTTATCCCTTGGTACTCCATCTAAATGCCACTTACCTATGTATCCTACATAATAACCTGCTTCTTTTAATATCTTCCCTACACTTGGTATATTTGTTGCTATCGGTAGATCATTAGTAATAGCTAGATGTGATAGTGGATATAGTCCTGTTAACAAACTCCCTCTACTAGGAGTACATACAGGAGTATTAGCATAAGCTTTAAGAAAGTACATACCTTCCTCTGCCAATCGGTCCATATTAGGAGTAATTACATCCGGATTTCCAGCACACCCCATATCCATACCCCTCATCTGGTCTGCAAAGATTAACAGAATATTTGGTAAATTATTAGGCACTTTTCCCTCCTTTCTTTCTATAATTCTAGGGGACGCTGATAATGAACGTCCCCTAGAATAAACTTCATCTATTGTTCTATATAAAACTGACAGGCATTAAGAACTCCTCCTGTAGCACCAAGCTCATCTGTGGTAGGAATAACAACTGGAACATTTCGGAAGGTGTTTTTAACTATCCAAATCTTGGGTAATCTTTCGCATATACCTATATAGTAAAGCTCTTCTTTGTGGACATTGAGGATTTCCCAGACTAACTTCTCTCTCCTTTTTTTATCTGGTTCTACAAGCACTTGGTCACCTAATGCTATAAGATGTCTAATTTTGGGGGAAATCTCCTTTTGCAACTCTTTACTCTGCCATCTAGCTGCTATTTCAGGTAATCCTCTAAGTGTATACGTATCTAACTGTGACTTGGTAAGGGCACCTAAGCCTTGGGCTCCAGCAAAGAGAGTTACATCATATAAAGCACTTCTCCTTCTTACTCCCCATAAAGTAGAATCTTCTGGCTTTATAGCAGTATTTATTCCTACTTTCTTCCAATACTCTGCCACTAAATTAGCTGTATCAATCCACCATTGTATAGTCGCAGTCTCTATCGTTATAATTAAAGGTTTACCATCTGGTCTTAATCTATAGCCATCCGGTCCTCTCTTCAATCCCATCTCGTCCAGAAGTCTATTCGCCTCTTTAGGGTCATACTTTGTATAGGCTTTAGCTAATTCTTCAGTATAGAAAGGCGATTCTTTTACAGGAGCCACTTGTCTAACTTCTGCTTTATAATTCCCCGCGGTAAATAAAAGGCCTACAATTTCATCTCTATTAATAGCATAGGACATAGCAATACGAAATCTCCGATCATTAAATATCTTTCGCAATATAGGATCAGGATGTACGTAATTAAAGACTATCGTTATTGCATTAGCTTCTAATGGGGATCCTAGAATAACTCGGTAATTTCCTCTATCCTTGTGTTCCATAAATAAAGGATAATCCTTAAAGTCTATTCCTATAGGATGACTTTCCATATCAATCTCTCCACTTATAGCCTTCATCTTTGCTGTCTCTTCACTTACTCCTATCTCTACAGTAAATCTATCTATATATGGTAACTGATTACCTTCAACATCTACTTTCCAGTAGTAAGGATTACGCTCCCATATTACTCTAGTAGCTCCAGTAATTGAATTAACAGGCTTCCAAGCACTTAAAACAGGTCTTTCCGGATTTGCCCATCTATCATTCCTATCTGAAAAAAGTTGATACCAAAAGTTAAATCCAGCTTTCTTTGCCATTTCTTCTAACTTAGCTTTATCTGTATATCTTGGATGAAATAGTTTAAGGTAATGTTTCGGAGCAAAGATTTCTCCATAAAAAGGACTAGCTAAATCTTCTAAAAATAGAGGGTTAGGTTTACTAAATGTGATCTTTATCGTATAAGTATCTATCTTCTCTAACCTTCCAGGGACCCCTCCGATAGAAAACCAAGTGGGGAATACTGGTGTAAGTTCCTTATTGTTTAATATATCTTCATACCAGAAAAGAATATCATCAGCAGTAAAAGGTTCTCCATCAGACCATTTAACCCCTTTTCTCAGATAAAGGGTATAGACTCTTCCACCACCACTTATCTTCCAGCTCTCAGCTAAATTAGGCAGTATATCCTTAGTATCAGCAGACCTCCGTAAGATAGGATCATAAAGAGTAAGTCTTTCTGTATGTGGTAGATGAATTCGTGTAGCCAGAACAAATCGCCAAGTCCCACCATATTTACCAACCTTCTCTACTGGCACAATAACAATTGGTTTTTCTGGTAATCTTTTTTCTACAGAAGGGAGTTTGCCTTGCTTTACAAGTTCTGCAAGTTGTGGAGCTTCATTAAAGTGAGTAATTCTTTTTCCAGTAGCTTTCTCATATTCAGCTGGACTATTATACT
>JACIXS010000358.1 GCA_014360335.1 bacterium
AGTCTCCTCTAAAATCTTCAAGTATGGAACATGCTGCTAGATTATATATCGCTAGATTGAAACAAGAAAGAGAAGAGAAAAAATAAAACCCACCAGAAAAACCTGGTGGGTTAAACTTTCTAAGAATTAGAAGCTGAATGTTAGGTAAGGAGTAAACTTGAGATCTTTAGTACTTGTATCTTGCCATATATAGATAGAAGTAGAAACATTTGTATCTAGAGTTTTACCTACATAGAAGCCTACGGCTTTATTATAAACATCGTACTCTATGTATGGATCCCATCCAGTTTCAGCCTTCACTCCTGGCAGATTGATTCCTACCACTTGATATTTCGCTTCAGTATCTCCTGCTCTTTGACCATACAGGGCATAGAGAGTTAATAAGTTGGGAGCAACATTCCACTTACCGCTTACTCTGTATCCCATAGTAGTCTTATCATCTCTTGTCCAGGCTATCCCTGTAATTCTACCCCAGGAACCTTCTAAATTAGCTCCTAAAGCTACAGCTTTTTGATT
>JACIXS010000359.1 GCA_014360335.1 bacterium
AGAATCTGAGTATACTTTTGAAGGGAGCTATTAGAAAGAGTCTAAGTTATAATAGTGTTTTATACGGAATCCCATGGTTAGGCGACTGGGTAGCACTTTACTATAACATAGATATGTACAGAGAATCTGGATTGAAATCTCCTCCGAGGACTCTCTCAGAGATGATGGAGCATATAAGGAAATTAGCCAAATACGACGATAAAGGTAATCTAATTAGAAGTGGATATACTTTAAGAATCACTGGACATAGGGCAGGGATATTCGATAAATTTATCTCTTTCTATACTGCGTTTGGAGGCACGATAATTAATAATGAGCTAACACGTTTCTTAGTAGATTCTCCCGAAGGAGAGAAAGCTGTTCAATATTATTTAGACATTTTGTATAAATATAGAGCGGATGCTGTTACTATGGTAAGAGATACTACTGCTTTCTCACAAAAACTTACTGCGTTACATGCTAGAGAGCCAGCTATGGTTGTTCAGCTAAAGACGAGAGCACCAGATATGAAATTTGGAATCAATTACGGAGTAGTACCCTTTCCTAGAGAGAAGGCGACCGCTAGAAACGCTGCCTTTATAGATGCTTTGGTTGTTCCGAGTAATGCAAAAAATAAGAAAGAGGCATGGGAATTTGTAAGATGGCTATTGAAGCCAGAAAATTATACAAGGCTTCAGATTGGCATGGGTAGTATTCCTTTACTCGAATTTGTGGCTAAGAATCCATATTTCTCCCCAACAGGCGAGGGAAGATATATGGAGGTATTTTTAAAAGAGGCATTATGGGTAGATCCGCCCCATCCAAATTTTTACGAGGCTAAGACTAAGATAGGTGAATATTTAGAGAGGATCTTCTACCAAAAGATAGGGGTCAAAGAAGGTTTACATGAAGCAGTTATAGAGGCAAATTCTATACTAAGTAAATAAGTAAAATAGATACTTATGAAATTAAAGAAGAACAAGCTGAAAAAATATGTCACTGCAATATTAATGTTATCTCCAGCTATAGCATTCTTTATA
>JACIXS010000360.1 GCA_014360335.1 bacterium
ATTTAAAGTGAAGAAATCTCTGGTTTTTTTTCTTTTAATATTATAAAATGTAGGAGGTATGTATTAATGAGTATTCATATTAATGCGGAGGCGGGTGATATTGCTCCTATTGTTTTATTACCAGGTGATCCAATGCGAGCTAAGTACATCGCAGAGAATTACCTAGAAGAATCATATTGTTACAATAAGGTAAGAGGAATGTATGGATTTACTGGTCGTTATCAAGGAAAATTAGTCTCGGTACAGGGAACCGGAATGGGGATACCCTCTATTTCTATTTATCTTCATGAACTGATTAATCAATATCAGGTTAGAACTTTAATTAGGATAGGTAGCTGTGGTGCACTTCAACCTGATATAAAAATCCGCGATATCATTTTAGCTATTAGTGCTTCCACTGATTCTAGTTTGAATAAAATACGCTTCCACGGCAATGATTACTCTCCCACTGCATGTTATCAACTGCTCAAAAAAGCTGAATTGATTGCCCAGAAGAAATCTTTATCGGTAAAGATTGGAAATATTCTTACTACTGATATGTTCTATCATGATGATCCCAATTACTGGCGTTTATGGGCCTCTTATGGTATATTGGCAGTTGAAATGGAAACAGCTGCTTTGTATACTCTGGCAGCAAAATATCAAGTAAAGGCTCTATCTATCTTAACAGTAAGTGATAGTTTGGTCACTGGGGAAGAGACCAGTTCTACTGAAAGAGAGA
>JACIXS010000361.1 GCA_014360335.1 bacterium
GAAGGTGCTATTATGGGTACCAGAGCAGGGGACCATGATGCGGCCTTAGACTTCTATGTGATGGAAAAAGAAGGTTATTCTCCCAGAGAGATTGATGCTATATTAAATAAAAAAAGTGGACTACTGGGAATTACTGGAAAGTATGTAGATAGAAGAGATGTTATCAAGGCTGCTAAAGAGGGCGACCAAAGAGCTCAACTGGCTATTGAAATGGAAGTTTATAGGTTAAAAAAATATATAGGAGCTTATACTGCTGTTTTGGGTAGATTAGATGCCCTTATTTTTACAGCCGGTGTAGGTGAAATGAGTGGTTTAATTCGTTCCAAGGTATTAGATGGTTTAGAAATATTGGGTATTAAATATGATCCAGAAAAGAATAATTTAGCCAGAACTAGAAATAAAGAATCTGATATATCTGCTCCAGATTCAAAGGTGAAGATATTTGTGATTCCCACCGATGAAGAATTAGTCTTCGTGGAGGATGTAGTTGCCCTAATAGAGGACAGATATGATATTCATACTAACTTTAAATATACTTTTCAAGATAAAGATTACAAGAATTTAATGAGAGAACAAGCTT
>JACIXS010000362.1 GCA_014360335.1 bacterium
AGGGGTTACGCATTTGATGATGAGGAGGTGAGGATAGGAGTAAGGAGAGTAGCTAGCCCAATATTTGGCTCTTTTAAGGGATTGGTAGGAGTATTAGGGATAGCAGGACCAATATTCAGAATAACTTTAGACAGAATAGAAGAACTTGGAGGTATAGTTAAGGATATTGGGATGAGGTTATCGGAGAGATTTGGGTATAGGACTGAAGAGAAATAAGTTTATAAATCTTTATAAAAAGGAGTATCTTTAAAACCTGTAAATTATTTTATCAAAATTATTGGAAGGAGGTTGAGTAGTGTGAAGTTAGTAAGAGTGTTAGTTTTATGTATAATTAGTGTCAGTTTGGTTTTAAGTTCAGTATCTTTTGTCTTTGGTAAAGAGATAAGTTATCCAAAGCAGTACAATAGTCCAGCTGAGTATCAGAAAGTTACCGGTAAGAAGATTACTAGATTTAATGAAGCACCTATGTTAGCTGAGTTGGTAAAGCAAGGCAAGCTTCCTCCGGTTACTAAGAGATTACCTAGTGAACCATTAGTCATAGAACCTACAGAAGAGATTGGGCAGTATGGAGGAACAGTAAGAATAATCCATACTAATCCTCAAAACTTTGAGGATGGGGTAAATATAATGGGTAAAGAAGCTATTTTAGCGTTTGACCCTAAGGATGGAGCAACTATACTACCTAATTTAGCTAAGTCTTGGATATTCTCTAAGGATGGTAAAACGCTTATATTAGAATTAAGGAAGGGTATAAAATGGTCAGATGGCCAGCCCTTTACAGCAGATGATATAGAGTTTTGGTGGAAGGATGTAGTATTAAATAATGACCTTACTCCTGTAAAACCCAAAGTATGGTCACCCGGTGGGAAGTTGATGAGGTTAGAAAAATTAGGACCCTATAGTGTTAGACTTCAATTCGCAATCTCCTATCCTGCAGTATTAATCCAAATGGCTGCTTGGGCTACTGAAGGCGGTTTTTATCTACCAAAGCATTATTTGAAGCAATTTCATATTAAATACAATCCGCAGGCTAACGAGTTGGCAAAAAAAGAAGGGTTCGACTCTTGGATAAGGCTGTTCCAAGCAAAAGCTACAGTAGGATACTTTGATGGCATACAGAACCCTGAAGCACCAGTTATAAGGGCTTATAAGATAGTTAGCAGGTCTCCAGAAGTAACAATCCTTGAGAGGAATCCTTACTATTGGAAGATAGATACTGCAGGTAATCAGCTTCCTTATATTGACAGGGTTAGGTTGACCCTAGTTACAAATGTTGAGGTATACACAGCAAAAGTAGTAAGTGGGGAAGTAGACCTTGCTCAGTGGAATACAACGCTAGATAACTATACTCTATACAAGGAAAATGAGAAGAAGGGAGATTACAGAGTAATTAACTATCAGACCGCTTGGCCCTCTATGGTAGAGATATTTTTGAATCTAAACCATAAAGATCCTGTAATGCGAAAGATATTTAACGACCTCAGATTTAGAAAGGCTCTCTCTTTGGCTATAAATAGGGATGAGATAAATCAGATGGTATTCCATGGTATGGCTGAGCCACTGCAGACGGTAATACTTCCTAGAGGTGGAAGATTCTGGGATGAGAGACTGGCAAAGCTATATACTGAATATAACCCTAAAGAAGCCAATAGATTATTAGATGAGATGGGCTTAGATAAAAGAGATAAGGATGGCTATAGACTAAGGCCGGATGGAAAACTTCTTCAGATCACTATTGACTTTTGGCCAGGTGAGGGTGGTCCAGCTAAGATTTCCATCGTTGAATTAGTTCAAAGCTATTGGAGTAAGGTTGGAGTAAAGACTACATCAAGACAACTTGAGAGAAGTTTACTCCAAGTTAGAC
>JACIXS010000363.1 GCA_014360335.1 bacterium
GTCTCAGCATCTTTCGCTAATATCTCTATCTTGCTTGTTATACTATCTACCGATGTCGACACCTCTTGAACATTTCTAGCTGTCTCTTGAGCTCCATTAGCTATACCTTCTACTGTACTAGATATCTGTTGGACAGACTGAGCAGTTTGGCTTACTGATTCGCTTACCTCTGTTCCCATATTAGTCAACTCTCTCGCTGTATCTCTTGCTGTAATAATCATTGCGCTTAGATTATCTATCATCCTACCTAGACTATTAGCCAGTCTAGCAGTTTCTCCTTTAAACTTGCCTTCTATCTTCACTTTAAGATTTCCATTTGCCACTATATCCGCTATATTTGTAAGTCTCTCTATAGGTTTGGCTATAGAATTACCTACAAGATAAGAAACAAAAACTATTACTAATGCTGTTATTACAAAAAGCAGTATAATAAACCTTAGCGTACTATTAACACCAGCAAATGCTGAGTTTTCCGGTTCCTGCACCACAAAAGACCAACCTGTAATCTTTATTGGAGCAAATGCAGCTATCTTACGTATCCCTTTATACTCATATCTACCAACACCTTGTTCCCCCGCTATCATACGCTGTGCTATACTTCTCAAACTAGGTGAATCAACCTGTAGATAATTTGTCTTTAAGATTTCTGATTCGTCTGGATGAACAAGGATTAATCCATCATTACAAACTATATAACCATATCCTCCTTCTGAAATATTTACTGATTTACATCTTTCAACCAATGTTTTTATTGGATAATACGCACCAAGGACTCCGTAAGGATTCCCACTTGGATCTAAGATGGGAACCGCTAGAATAATAGCTGGCTCATTATTATCTGGAATCACACCACTAGCTATAACACCTTTTCCTGTATTCATAACAGTCTTAAAAAAGTCACTGTTAGAAACATCCACTAAACTACCTTTAGTTGCCATCCCCTTCCCCTTGTTATCTGTCATAAAGATATCATACCAACTGGGGTTCTTTTTTACATATTCCTCTAACCTTGACATTATAAGGTCAGTTCTACCAGAAATCATCTGTAGTTTTGAAAGATTTTCTTCTAGAATTGTACCTATATCTTCTGCCTGTGTTCTAGCCAAATTTTGTAATGCTTCTGTATATGTCGTCTCTATAGTACTTCTAAATCTAGTGTAACCTGCAAAAGCTAAGATCACAAAGGGGACTAGAGAAAAGATAAGAAACCAAATGATAAGATTGGATTTTAAAGACTTACCAAAGTCAAGCTCAACCATTTGGAGATCCCTCCTCCTTTTAATTTTTTATTTTTCAATCAATACTAATCCCCCCTTTTACAACTACCTTTCATCAATAAGCTAACATAATATATCGGCAGAAAAACTAAAAGTTTATTCCTCTACTATCAATACCTCATCCACTCCATCGATTTCTTCTAGATGCACCGCTACTCTCTCTTTTCTTGATGTAGGAGTATTTTTCCCCACATAATCTGGTCTTATAGGGAGCTCTCTATGCCCCCTATCTATAAGAACTGCAAGCTGTATTGTAGCTGGTCTACCATAATCTATAAGAGCATCCATAGCTGCT
>JACIXS010000364.1 GCA_014360335.1 bacterium
TTTTAAAGATTTTACTCCGAGTTTAGGAATTTGGGGCAGTCCTTGGGTTGGTTTGAAACATTTTGTGAGGTTTTTTAATATGCCTATGTTTAGCGTAATCCTTAAGAACACGTTAACATTAAGTGTATATGAGCTTTTAGCAGGTTTTCCATTGCCTATTATATTAGCCTTAGTTTTGAACTCATGTCCGTCGTTACGATTCAAAAAAATAGTTCAGACAGTTTCGTATGCTCCACATTTTATTTCTACAGTAGTACTGGTTGGAATGATTAATATCTTCTTAGCTCCCTCTTATGGGATAATAGGACACATATTGAGAAAGCTTCATCTTCTTGAAGGTCCGTTATTTGTTTTAAATGAGCCAGCATGGTTTCCTCATCTATATGTATGGAGTGGAATATGGGCTAATATTGGATGGAACAGTATTATCTATCTGGGAGCTTTAACTGGAGTTGATCTTAATCTATATGAAGCTGCAGAGATAGACGGAGCTAATAAATTACAAAAAATGTTATATATTGACTTGCCTGCTCTATTACCTACAATTGTGGTTTTATTTATTCTTAATGCTGGAAGAATAATGGGTGTAGGATTCGAAAAGGTATTTTTAATGCAAAATGCTATGAATTTATCTACCTCTGAAGTAATAAGCACATATGTTTATAAAACTGGTATTGGTCAAGGAAGTTATAGCTTGGCTACAGCTATTGGTTTATTTAATTCTGTTGTTAACTTTGCAATGCTAATAATGGTTAACAGAATTGCTAGGAAATTAGGAGAAATCTCGCTATGGTAGTTAGGAGGACAGAAAATGAGAAAGTCACGTTTTGACTTCTGGTTTGACATAGTTATATATGTTGTTCTGGGACTTGTATTATTTATTATAGCTTACCCATTATATTTTGTTACAATTGCTTCACTAAGTGACCCTATAGAGGTGACAAGTGGACGCGTAATGTTCTACCCTATAAAGTTTAACTTTGACAGTTACAAAAAAGTATTGGAGTACAAGGAAATATGGATAGGGTATCGGAATACAATAATATACACAACAGGATATACGTTCCTTTCTGTAGCGATTACCCTTATGGCTGGATATGCGTTATCTTATAAGAAATTATTGGGTAGAAATATTATAATGGCTTATATGGTCTTTACTATGTTCTTTTCAGGAGGGCTTATTCCAACGTATTTACTAGTAAGAAGTTTGAGATTAATAGGTAATCCTATTGTTATAATAGTGCTAGGTTCAGTTAATGTTTATAATATTATTATAGCAAGGACATTTATTCAATCCACCATCCCTAATGAACTATTTGAAGCTGCTAGTATGGATGGATGTGGTCATATCCGATTCTTCTTTTCTGTAGTACTTCCGTTATCCCCTGCTTTAATTGCAGTGATGGTTTTATTTGCAGCTGTTACACAGTGGAATTCGTGGTTTAATGCAATGATATACTTAAACAGAAGAGAATTAATGCCATTACAAATGGTTTTAAGAGATATCATTGTCAGCCAAGCAACCTTTCTAAAGGAGATGGCCGTGGATATTCTAGGTGAGGATTTTGCTAGAGAAGCACTCCTTGCAGAAACAATGAAATATGCTGTGATTATTGTTGCTTCCTTACCTATACTGGCTCTATATCCATTCTTACAGAAATATTTTGTAAAAGGTATAATGATAGGTTCTCTTAAACAGTAACTATGTTTGAATATCAGATTCTATCAGAATCCTAATATAAAGGAAGGTGTAGTGAGATGATTACAGAAGATACTAATCCTACTAGGCAAGATATGGGTTTTGGAGGGCTTATTATTACTCGAGTTGCTCCTACAAATAAATGTGTGCAGATTGATTGGAAGCTATCAGAAAAGCATGTTACTCCAGTAGATACTTTCATTATACAGATTCAGCCTCTAAATTATTGGGAGATTCCATTTTACAGAAATTCTCCTCGTATGTTGATTTCCGTCCCAGGTAATGTTTATTCTGCTAAGATAAAAGATGTATTTAATGGTATAGATTACACTGTATTGGTTAGTGCTTTAAGGGGTGGAGTAGAAGTAGCACGCTCTCGAGTAAGGTTATTCCGTACAGGACCAGTTCCAGGAACAGTAGTAGCTTATTTACATCCACAAGATTTAACCTTTATTTCCTCAGGGAGATTTACTTGCAGTCCTTCCTTAATTCGATTACCAAGTGGTCGTCTGCTAGTTTCTCATGACATATATGAAAGGCGCGGTGGACAAAATATTACTCACATCTATGCTTCAGATGATAATGGCTCTAGCTGGTTTTTCCTTTCTGAACTTACTCCTTGTTTTTGGGGAACGTTATTTCTCCATAGAGGAATATTATATATGTTATGCACAAGCACCGAATATGGAGATTTGCAAATATATCGTTCAGATGATTTAGGCAAGTCTTTTGTAGGTCCTTTTGTTATTTTAAAAGGAGAAGGACGTTGGGATAAGCCAGGTCCTCATAAGGCGCCTGTGCCTATAGTTTATCATAAGGGACGAATTTGGACAGCTATAGAATATGGATGTTGGAAACAGGGGTATCACGATACGGGTGTTATTTCAATAGATGAGAATGAAGATTTGTGCAATCCGAATAATTGGGTTATATCTCCTTTTGTACATTATGACCCTACTTGGCCAGGAGTTATTCGTGGAGGCAATCCTTCAGTTTTAGAGGGTAATTTGGTAGTTACACCTGATGGAAGCCTGGTTAATATTTTGCGTTATGAGACTATAGGTGGAGACCCTGAGTATGGTAAGGCTATAGTTATGCGTGTTGACGATGAACATCCAGACAGACCGCAAACCTTCGAAGCTTGTATTAACTTCCCTGGAAACCTATCAAAGTTTGTGATACGGCGAGATGATGAAACAGGTATATATTTAGCATTAGTTAATCGAGCACATAAACCATGGTATAAGCAGCGTAATATTTTATCCTTAGCAGTATCTAAAGATCTCACAAATTGGGAGATTGTTAAAGACCTTATTAATTATGATGATAAAGATTGGCCAGAAGGAGTATTACAGGTAGGATTTCAGTATCCTGATTTCTTTATCGAAGAGGATGTTCTGTACTTTGTTTCTAGAACAGCTTTGAACGGAGCTAATAACTATCATGATGCAAATTATATAACTTTCCATAAGCTAGAAAAATTCAGAGAACTATATAATTATAAAGTAGAAGATATGAGAGAAGTATGAGTAATAAATATGATAAAAATGTGATATAAATAATAGGAGGAGCGTGATTAAATATGTGAGAAAGATTTACAAAAATATACTGTTAGTAATTCTATTTTTGGTAGAGAAAAGTATAATTAGAGATTCAAAATTTCATTTAGGAGGCGATGAAAGAATGAGGCATCTTAAAGTATTATTACTAGGTTTTGTCTGTATAAGCCTAATTTTAGGTGTAATACCTTTTGCTTTTGCTCAAAAAGCACCTACACCATTTGAGTACAATACTCCGTTAGATTATCAGAAGTTAACAGGCAAAAAGATAACAAGATACAGTGAAGCTCCGATGCTAGCTGAGCTAGTAAAGCAAGGGAAATTGCCACCAGTAGAAAAGAGACTACCTCAGGAGCCTAAGATTATAGTTCCTGTAGAAGAGATTGGTCAATATGGAGGAAGCCTTAACAGAGCTTGGCTAGGACCAGCTGATAATTATGGACCCAGAAGGCTTATGGTAGAACAGATAATCCAGTTTAATGCTGATGGTTCGAAGATAATTCCCAATATAGCCAAGAAATGGGAGGTATCCAAGGATAGTAAAGTATTTACTTTTTATCTAAGAAAAGGAATAAAGTGGTCTGATGGGCAACCATTTACTGCGGATGATATCTTATTTGTGTATGAAGATGTGTTGATGAATAAGGAACTTACCCCTTCGATCCCATATTGGCTTACTATAAATGGGAAACCGGTTAAAGTAGAGAAGATAGATGACTATACGGTAAGATTTGTATTCCCAGAATCTTATGGATTATTCTTGTATCAATTTGCTGATAAAAGTGCGGACCTATATGCTCCTAAGCATTACTTAAAGCAATTCCACCCCAGATATACTCCGAAAGAGGAACTAGACAAAAAAACTAAAGAAGCTGGTTATGATGCTTGGTATAAACTATTTCAGTCTAAAACAAGTGCATGGTGGGTAAATAATATAGATTGTCCTACAATCTGGGCATGGAAAGCTGTTAATTCTCCTACTGAACAGAGATTTATTATGGAGAGAAATCCCTATTACTGGAAGGTTGATACTGCAGGGAATCAGCTTCCCTACATAGATCGAATAGTGAATATTTATGCATCAGATATAAATATGGTGAACTTCAAGGCTACAACCGGAGAAATAGACTTCCAGTGGAGACATATCACCTTAGATAACTATACTCTGTTTATGGAAAATAGAGAAAAAGGAAATTATAGAGTGCTGAAATGGAGAGGAGCTAGAGGTGCTAATCCAGTGATCTATTTCAATTATTCTTGTAAAGACCCTGTTCTTAGGAGTCTATTTAACAATGATAGATTTAGAAAGGCTCTATCTATAGCTATAAATAGGGAAGAGATAAATCAGTTAGTATATCATGGGTTAGGAATACCTAGACAAGCTTCTCTTATCTCTGGGGTTTTTGCTTACTCACCTGAATGGGAAAAGGCATGGGCTGAGTATGACCCTAAGAGAGCTAATGCAATGTTAGATGAAATAGGGTTATCAAAGAGAGATAAAGATGGATACAGATTGCGTCCCGATGGTAAGAGGCTAGAGTTGACTATAGAGTACACCGCTAGATTTGGTCCTTGGACAGATATCTTTGAAATGGTGAGAAAATATTGGGAAGCTTTAGGAATTAAGGTAGCCGTTAAAAGTATAGAGTCTGCTTTATGGACAACTAGAAGAGATGCAAATGAGCTTGAAGTAACTGGATGGCAGATGGATAGTCAAGCCCCATGGCTATGTGAAGGAACATGGATGGCACCTTTAGGAATACCTAGATATTGGGGTATAGAATTTGCAAGATGGTGGGAGTCTGAAGGTAAGACAGGAGTAAAACCTGAAGGTGACATGTATAAACTTCTACAACTATGGGATAAGCTAAAGGGAGCTAAAGATCAGCTTGAATTAACTAGAGCAGCAAAAGAGATGGTAAGACTTCATATAAAGAATATATGGCTCATTGGTACCGTAGGGGAGACTCCAGACTTGGTTATAGTAAAGAATTATGTGAGAAATGTTCCTGAAGAGCTATTAGCTGACGGAACCTTTGATACTCCTAGAAATGCCGAGCCACAACAATTCTTTATTAAACAGAAGTAATCAGGAATAAGGGGTCAGTTTATAGCTGACCCCTTATTTTGGTTTTAAGGAGAGATAGATATAATGGCTAATGAATATTTAGGAAATGGGCTAAAGATTTTATCTAGTAGCCTATTCAAAAGTTTCGAAGGTAAGCCTATGTCTCATGCGTCAAATATACTAGAACTTTCTAATGGGGATATCCTTGCTGTGTGGTATGCTGGAACCTATGAAACCTCTCCGGATGAAGCTATATTGATGTCTAGGCTTAAAAAGAATTCTAAAAATTGGGAAGAGCCAAAAGTCCTTGTTGATACACCTGGAAAGGCAGATGGTAATCCTGTCCTTTTTGAAGGTAATGGTAAGGTCTATCTATTCTATGTAACTATAGAGGGTGGAGGTTTACCAGAAAACGTAGGTTCAAATTATCCTGAAGCTATAAAGACTGGAACATCCATAAAGGGAGGATGGGATACCTGTCCAATAAAGTATAAAATATCTACTGATTTTGGAGAGACCTTTGGAGAAGAAAGGATATTTCGTAAAGAATGGGGATGGATGATAAGGAATAAACTACTGCGACTTTCTAATGGAGAGGTATTATTTCCAATGTACGACGAGGTAAACTGGAAGGCTATTTTTGGACTATCAAAAGACTTAAAAGCTTGGGAATTTACTGGATATATTACAACTCCCAAGGGATGTATTCAACCTGCAGTAGTAGAACTTGAAGAGGGGCATTTATTATGTTTCTTGAGAACAAGAGATGGTTTTATATACAGGACTGAATCCTATGATTATGGGAGAAGCTGGGATAGGTCTGAACCTACCACTTTAAAGAATCCTAATAGTGGTATAGACCTTATAAAACTTAAAGATGGGAAATTAGTCGTTGTTTTCAATGATAGCTTTGATAAAAGGACCCCTCTAAATATTGGTCTCTCTGAAGATAATGGGAAAAATTGGAAGATCTGGGATTTAGAAACAGGTGAAGGTGAATATTCCTATCCTAGCGTGATTCAATCTGGCAATGGTTTGATTCATTTAGTCTATACTTACAGAAGAGAGACCATTAGACATCTAGTACTTTCAATAGAATAGAATTTATTTAATTCTAGGCGTAAGAGGTGAAGAAAAGATGATGAATATAACTAATGCTATTATTTTGACCTCTAAAGAGGTATCTGCTCCTGAATCAAAGGCGGTAACAGTGTTAGTGGAGGAGGTAGAGAAAAGAACTGGTATTAGGTTGCCAGTCGAATATAACTTTCCAAAAGATGGTAAGCCTTTAATTATAGTTGGAACGGAGCAATCTCTAAAAGAACTGATAAAACCTTATGCGTCTCTATTAGATACTTTAGAAGAGCCTGGAAAGGAAGGGTATAGAATCCTTGTTAAAGAAGGTGAACAGCCGGTTATACTCATTGTAGGAACTGATCCTAGAGGAGTCCTGTATGGTATAGGTAAGTTTCTAAGGAAGTTAATCTGGGATAAAGGCTCTATTAAGATAAAACCTTTTAGTATCTCAAGTACTCCTAAATACCCTCTTAGAGGACATCAGTTAGGTTATAGGCCAAAGACTAATGCTTATGATGCTTGGACAGTAGAACAGTTTGAGCAGTACATAAGAGAGTTAGCACTCTTTGGGGCTAACAGTATAGAGATACTACCTCCAAGGACAGATGATGCACCAACAAGTCCACATATGAAGGTAGACCCATTAGAGATGATAATAAAGCTTTCCGAGATAATAGACTCCTATGGACTAGATGTATGGATATGGTATCCGAATATGTTCACAGAAGAGGAGTATAGAGATGAAAATTGTAGGAAAAGGGAGATAGAGGAGAGGGAAGAGATATTTAGTAAGTTAAAGAGGATAGATGCGGTGTTTATACCTGGAGGAGACCCAGGGAGTCTAGAGGCAAATACACTATTTGATTGGTCAGAGAAGGTATATGAGATTCTTAAGAAGTATCATCCTAATGCAAAGATATGGCTTTCTCCCCAGTGTTTTAGGCCAACAGAGAAGTGGCT
>JACIXS010000365.1 GCA_014360335.1 bacterium
AGGTATGCCCTAGACCTTGGAGCCCATGCAGTAGTAGTTGGCTCAGCTATAACAAGACCACAACTTATTGTCAAAAAATTTGTTCTTGGGATGAAAGGACTTCCCTTCTTTGAATAGGATGGAAAAGAGAGCTAGGGCTATCATTTATCTAATAATAACAGCGATACTCTGGAGTCTAGGTGGAGTCCTTATAAAATCTGTTAAATGGAATCCCATAGCCATAGCTGGTGCTAGAAGTGCTATCTCTTCTTTACTTATACTGGCATATATCAGAAAGCCCAAATTCACATGGTCCTCTGACCAAATCCTAACTGCTATATTCTATGCAGGGACTGTGATACTGTTTGTATCTGCAAATAAGCTTACAACAGCAGCTAACGCTATACTTTTGCAGTATGGAGCACCCATCTATGTAGCGATACTTGGTTCTATTATCTTAAAAGAAAGGACAACCATAGCAGATTGGATAACAATTGCAGTTGTAATCTTTGGTATGTTCCTCTTCTTTCTTGATGAATTACAACCTGGAAATCTATCTGGAAATATTGTTGCTATCTTAAGTGGTGTAGCATTTGCTCTATATATAATCTTTATGCGAAAACAGAAAGATGAATCCCCAATAGAATCTACACTCTTAGGTAATATCCTAACAGCAATAATCGGATTACCGTTTATGCTTAGTTCTAATCCAGCAGGGTCTAGTTGGATAGGAATAATTCTTTTAGGAACAGTTCAACTAGGTTTATCCTATATACTCTACTCTATAGCAATAAAAGATGTAACCGCCTTAGAGGCGATACTGATTCCTATTATTGAGCCTATATTAAATCCTATATGGGTCTTCTTAGTTATGGGAGAAGCTCCGGGGAAATGGGCTTTTATAGGTGGAGCAATAATACTAACTTCTGTTACATTGAGATACTCTATACCAGCAATTAAGAAGAATAGAGGGATAAAATGAGAGAGCTAAGGTGATCATCTATGAGTGATATAAGAAGAGGTATATGTGTAGGTAGTATAGTTTTAAAAGATAATAAAGTCCTCTTCGTAAGACAGGCAAGGGGACATCCCTTAGAGGGACAGTGGAGTATACCTTGGGGAACGGTGGAAGAAGACGAATATCCTGAAGATGCAGTTATAAGAGAGACAAAAGAGGAGAGTAACGTCGATGTCAAAGTAGAAGGACTCGTAGGAATCCAGAATCTCCCGGAAAAGGGATGGATAGGGATTGTATTTCTCTGTAGTCCACTAAGTGATAACCTTAAACCCGATGGGTTTGAAGTAGATAAAGTTGCCTATTTATCGATAGAAGACATAAAAAGCTTTGAAGAGCCAATAGAACCTTGGTGCAAATGGCTAGCGGAGAGGATATTAAAAGGCGACTATTCAGTAATTCCTCCAAGGATTAATAACCCGTATAAACCCTTAATAGGATTTCTCTAGTTATTTTATAATTACCTTCCCAGTTAATTCGTAATCTCTTAAATCATTAATAGTTTCAAGGTATAATGGTGGAATATCAAATTCTTTTAAATCTTCTAAAGGAAGAAATCTTGCATTTAAAGTTTCATCTGTCTCTTTTATCAATGTGCCATCCCAATCAGTAATTTTAAATACAAAGGTCACCATTTGATATTCATATCCATGAGAAATATACGAATACTTTGGATGGGAATAGACAGAAATTAGTTCATAACTTTTTACAATCAAACCTGTTTCCTCTAAAACCTCTCTTTTTAAAGCATCTGTAATAGATTCATCAATTTCCAAGCTTCCTGAAGGTAATACCCATCGTTTATTATCCTTCCTTTGGATAAATAAGATTCTACCCTCCTCATCCAGAATAATAGCTCTTACTGCAACGTTAATTAACTTCATATCTCCTACTAATCTTCTCAATTTTCCTAGATACGAATTTCCCCAATCTTGATAAGTCATCGCATCAAAGGAACTCAAAAGTATAAAGCTCTCCGGTAATATTACCTCTAGCAGATACAACTATACACCAATATCCCCTTCTTCATACCAAAAGACCTTAGGGTCGCGAAAATCTTTTATACCAGGGTTCTTAATGACAGGATTATGTTCATACTTTGTAAAATCTGTATAGTCAAAGCTCCAAGCTATACTCTGACATTCTTCCATATTGCTATGGTGTGTGAATATAGTAACCATAGATCTTTTCCTATCATCACCAAAGCCTGAGGTATTATTTCTATCATAAACAGCACTACCAGAAAAGATAAAACCTAATTCATCTGGTTCTAAGGCTATTGGAAGATGTGTCCAATGTATTAAATCTCTACTTATAGCATGTCCCCAATGCATTGGTCCCCAAATAGTAGAAAATGGATGATGCTGATAGAATAAGTGATAAAACTCATCTACATAGACCAACCCATTAGGGTCATTCATCCATCCCTTTAAAGGAGTAAAATGGAGTCTAGGACGATATGTCTCTTTCATAGTTCACTCTATTTTATAGGCAACCTCCAAGAGAAATTTTTTAAAGTCTTCTATCTCTTTTCTAAAAGATTTATAAGCACTCTCCAAATTATCAAGCAATGGTTTCATCCTTTTCCATTCTAGAAGATAACCATAAACATTCCTAAACCCATGACGAAATTTTAGATATTCTTCAAGTTGAATCTTAAGTTCTTCTGAGATTAACGGTGGACGGACATCTGGAATAGGTATAGCCATTCTTGTCAGAAGTCTTTTATGCCAATCGAAGGTATCGAGAATCTTAGCACCATTTATATCAACAGATATCAGCTCAAATATATCTTCAATATTCGTATAGAAATCATGTATAAGACTCCCTAAAGCTCTCAGAGAGAATCTATCTGGTTCTCTAAAAGAAAATTCCATATGTTTCTCTACCGCTTCACTTACAATTATATCTAGGGACTTAAGTAAATTATCTATTTCTGCTATAGTTGATAAGATCTCTTCTCTACTCTTCATATAAAAGAATTCCATTCTTCAAAATAGAATCTCTCAATATTCATCAACCAAGGCTTTAGTAAGGCGATAAACAGTACCTAGAGCTTTCTCAGCTAGCATCTTCTCTCTTCTTTTCAAGGTCAGCTCTTTTTTTCCAAGCAGATATGTACTGCTCAATACCAAAAGTACTCATAGAGTTCTCATAGAAATTATAACATAGGTATCTAAAATTTACATAAGCAAGATGCCTGTTCTAAAAGACTTATCTTCTATCTAGGTATTAATATTATCCGGTCTTTTGTCCAATTATCTCTATACCAGGTAGAAGCTTCAAAGATATCTCCAAGTTCTTTCATTTTCTTCTTTAATAACTCTCTAAAATAGTTTAATGTATCTCTATACTGTGAATCTTCAGCTAAATTTTTCATCTGATACGGATCTTCTATGTTATCAAATAGAAATTCTTTACCATCTACTCTATATATAGCATATGTATAACGTTTACTCCTTAAAGCACGCCATTCATACCCATCTTCCCAGTCTGCAACCGCACCAGTTCCCATCATAAAGGCACACTCAGGCTCAGGGCCTTCTTTACCAAGTATGCAATGTGATAGATCCATCCCTTCTACCTCTTCAGGGACTGGAAGTTCCATTAAAGATAGTAAGGTTGGCATAATATCTGGAGTATTAAGACATACATCACTAATATAACCTGCAGGAATTCTTTGAGGCCAACGAATTATAAATGGCACTCTAACCGCTTCTTCGTAAAAGATATTCTTTGCCCTTCTACCATGAGCTCCAAACAGTTCCCCATGGTCAGAAGTAAATACAAAGATAGTATTATCTCTTAGCCCTAATTCATCAATGGCTTTTAATAGCCTTCCTACATTCCAATCTAAATTAGCCACCATAGCATAATATACCCTCATCCACTCTGGTAACATCTTTCTCTCCCAAGGAGCAAGCCTTCCCCAAGCATCTGCATAAGGGTCATTTTCATCTTTATAATTTGGAGGTAGAGTAAACTCTACATCTTTAAACATCTCAAGATATTCCTTTGGTACATTATCATAGTTCCAAGGGTCATGAGGGGTTCCGTAAGATAAAAATAGAGCAAACCGCTTGTTAGACGATGAAAAGTCCTTGAGAACTTTTATAGCGATATCCGTCTGTCCATCTGGCTCATAACCTTCTATAAAGATCTTCTCAGAGCTATTAGTATGGTAGTATCCCTGATAATATTCGTGATGAAAATTATAACCTGCCCAAAAATCCTAAGCGCCATTACCTCCTCTACTCCCCTTAGTTTTATCTAATTTGAGTTAAATTTAATAACCTCTAGAGTTTCACCTCCTCTCCAGGATTTGATTCAATAGTGCCTTCATCACCGGCGAATTGGATAGTCTATCTATCATAGGGAAGGTATGGATTATCATATTACCTTCTCCTAACGGGATGTCTATCATAAAGTTCATTGGATAGTAGAGCCATCCAATAATCATACCTGCTAAGGTTCTTGAGCCAAAGTTAAATTCCCCGTAAAGATAGTTAGTAGGGGCATCATCAATAAATCTATAGTCCATAATCTTTTCTCTAAAAGTTCTGCCTGCTATTCTAGGGCTAAATATGCCTAAACCACCTACCCATCTCGCCTCGGTAATACCCTTACGCCTCTCTAAGACATATCCAAACTTAGAAAACTTAGTATCACTAGATAACTCAAGAATAACTGTTTTGCCTTCTTTGGCTAATCTCTCCAAATCGTCACTAAAAGATGTAGCATAGATAACTTTAGCTTCAGAGATATTACAAAGATTAATACCAGCGTCTTTCAAAGATTTTTCTAAAGAATTATCTAGGACTGCTATTCTAGTATTAACTAAAGTCTCTGGAACTACAAAGATAGGAACTGTATTCTCATTTATCAGTCTATTCTTGCTGGTTGCCTTCAAGACAAGTCTAAATGTCTTGGGCTCCGAAACACTAGGAGCTAGAAATTCTATATTACCTGCTTCATTTAACCCAAAGGATACATTGGGGATAGAAAAACTACCCTTTATCTCTGTACCTTCTATACCCCAAGATATCTTAACTTCATCGAAAGAGTTATGAGATAAATGGGAGAATAGAACAGGGATGGTTACCTTATCTCTACTCCAGACTCCAGTAGGTCTTTCCAGTGGGAAGATTAAGTCTAAAGTATTTAGACTTTTAAGTTCATCAAAATAGCTCTTTTTACCTCTTGTAATGTCTAAAAGTCCATTACACTCCCAGTATAAATCAGTAAATTCGGTAATAATGTAACCCTTAATCTCAGAATGTTTTCTTATCTCTTCTATTTGAAACCTCAGCGCCTGATATTGAATCTCCTGAAATGCCTCAGTCAAATTTTCTATATTATCAAAGACCTTATCTAATCCGTACTGCCAGAATCTTTCCTCAACACCTAAAGGTTTAGTAGCGGTAGTAGTATCTCTCTGTTGGAACCACCAAGGGTCTCCACCATACTGGGCTCTAAGTTTTGTAACATTGGGTAGACCCCAATTTCCAAACTCTGAAACAACAAGAGGCTCATAACCTCTTCTTTCACCATCTGGGGCAAATGTCCAAGATGGATGTTTTGAAAAGTCTTTTGTCCATTTTTGCATCTCTCTAAATTTATCGGGAAAGGCAAAGTAGTTATGAAAATCTTCTATATCTGTCTTAACGTGAAAGTTTGGAAAACAGGCAGAGTTATCAACTACTATTCTAGTTGGGTCCTTCTCTTTAAGCCATTCATAGGTCTTTTTTAACCACTCCCTATCCTCTTTACTATTTACCAAATCTAATCCCCAATTCTCATTGATTATAGTCCTTATAATTACAGAGGGATGATTATAATCATACTCAATCATTTCCTCTAAAAGCTTCTCTCCTCTTGCTTTAGCATTAGAAGTAGACTTACTCCAATTTGGTAGGTCATACCATACTATCATTCCTAATCTGTCAGCCCACTTTAGGTACCAAGGATGAGGAACCTTTATATGATATCTTAAGCAATTGAGTCCCATCTCTTTAGCCAATATAAGTTCGTCCCTAACAAATTCCTCGCTTGGGGGGTTATAATGGGTAAATGGATAGAAGTCTTGATCTAGAGCTCCCATAAGATAAACGGGTTTATCATTTAAGAGGATATCCTCATCCTTTACTTCAACCTTACGCATTCCAAATGTCTCTTCTACTTTATCACAAACCTTAGATTTACAAATAATACTAGCCTCTACTGTATATAGATTGGGGTTATCTACATCCCAAAGTAGGGGATTCTTTATTGTCAGCTCTATAGAGTTTTCCCCTTTCAATCCGGTCTCTACGGACTCTATCTTTTTCCCCTTTGGATCAATAATAGAGAGGTACAAGGTATAAGAATTCTCTTTTTCTAATTCGCTCTTTACCAATAAGTAGACTTTACTTTTATCTATATCAGGTGTTATTTTTATACTCTTTATATAAGCCAATCCTGTCTGTATCAGTTTGACTTCCTGCCATATACCTCCAGCCATACCATACCACTGTATTTCCTGCTTGCCGTGAGGGATCTCAGAGAAGGGGTAGTTAGGATCTGCCTCTCCAGGAATTACAACCTTTACTAAGAGAATATTTTTGGGTTTTATAAAAGGGGTCACATCAAAGGTAAATGGAGTATAACCGCCTTCATGACTTCCCACTAAAACATCATTAAGCCAGACTTCCGCATAATAATTTACCGCTCCAAATGACAATAGATATCGGTTATCCCTAACCTTATCAACCTCAAAATCCTTTCTATACCAAACTATACCTCTATAATCCCTCAAGGCTGGAATCTGATTACCTATACAATTTGGCACCTCTATAGAATAGGTCTGTGTCGGAGTAAACCTTTTATCTAAACTTAGTTCCCATACACCATTTAGTTCTTTAATTTTTCTCATTTTGCCTCCTTACTTAAATTTATATTCACTGTGGCTATAACTTCCCACCTGTGGCTCTAAGGGAGCTATCTCTACCTTTACACCTTTTTTCTCAAACTCTTTAATAACATCTTTAGGTGCTGATTCATCAGTAATCAGTATATCTACTTTATTTATAGGACTCATAGGTATAAGCTTCTTTTGTCCCAGCTTTGTATGGTCTGCTAAAACTATCACTGTATGTGCGGAATTAATCATAGAGACATATATATCTGCCTCGCTTGGATTTAACGATGTTAAACCACCATCTACATCTATACCATCTACACCAATAAAACATTTATCTATAAAGACACTTCTAAAGAACTCTTCTGCCCTATCGCCAAAAAGATTATAAGAGCCTTCTCTCGAGAATCCACCAGGCATAGCAATCCTAACACCAAGTCTAAGAAGCAGATAGGCAATATTAACAGAGTTGGTGATAACCTGAACATTCGGGATTCCTCCTAAGAGTTTGGCAAATTCATATACAGTAGTTCCTCCACCCAAGGCAATTACATCATTTGGTTTTACTAAGGTAATAGCTACTCTAGCTATAGCCCTTTTCTCTTTTAAATTCTCTACACTCCTATCTTCGAATGGAGGCTCAGGGGTAACTGGATGGGTAGAAAGTGCAACCCCTCCCCATATTCTGGTGATAAGTCTCTGTTTCTCCAGATCTTGTAGGTCCTTTCTTAATGTGATAGGAGATATCCCCAAGATTTCAGCTAGTTCATTTATAGAAAGCGTTCCTCTAGCCTCAAGTATATCCAAGATTCTCCTTTTTCTGTTTATTTTAGCTATTGAATCCACAATTTTAAACTCTCTGTTTATACTTTTATTAGTATATATTATAGATATGCAAGTTTAATTTGTCAATAGTATCATAAAATTTGATTTATAAAATATAAAAAGTGCTCCGAAATTGATATGTCAGTTCCAAAAGTAAGAACAATCTATGAAGTGCCCTACAACAGATAGAACAATGCCAATTGATGATATCAAGTGATTTGGTTTTTATATCTCTATCTTCTTCCAGCTCCCATTCTTAAAACGAACAAGCATCCAGACTACTCTAAATAGCCAATCAAAGATCATAACTAGCCAAGCTCCAAAGAATCCCATTCCCAATAGGTTAACAAAAAGATGTGCAAGGACAAGTCTTATACACCATACTCCTACTGCCGTAGCATATAAGACAGTCTTGGTATCACCTGCCCCACGCAGTGCTCCAGAGACAATGAATGCTATAGCCATTGGGATCTGGGAAAAAGCAACCACTCTTAGAGCCAAAGAACCGTAGCCTATGACATCCACATTATCGGTATATATACGCATGAAGAACTCTGGGAAGAAGTAGAAGAGAATTCCCATACTCCCCATAAAATAAATACCTAATCTTAAGCATGTATAGGTAGCTCTTTCTGCTCTTTCAGGATCTCCAGCTCCAAGACTCTGCCCTACTAAAGTTGTTGCTGCAGTAGCGAATGCAAGACCAGGCATAAATGATAGTGATTCTGCATTCATAGCTATATTATGCGCTGCGTAAGGTATAGTTCCTAGGGATGCTATTATCCTAACATAAAAAAGAAGTGCAACACTCAAGACTATTCTCTCAAGTGTAACAGGATAAGCTATGTTAAATAACTTCACTATAAATTCCTTATCTAGACGGAGACAATATCTTAAATTTGTATTCATAGCAGAATCCTTGTTGAAAATTACTACTATAAGTAAAATAGCACCAATCAATCTAGAAAATGTAGTAGCTATCGCAGCCCCTTCAACTCCAAGCATTGGAAAACCCAATTTACCGTAGATTAGTACATAATTACCCAAAACATTGATTATATTTACCAAGGCATTAATATACATAGGTGTCTTAGTATCCCCAGCGCCTCTTAAAGCACCAACTATCCCCATAGTAGCAGTCATAAATATAAGTCCAGGAATAATCCAGGAAAGATATATGGTTCCATATTTTATTACATCATCTTTAGCTCCCATAAAGATAACAATATTTCTAGAGACAAATAGTAGGGGAAGGAAGATTATTACTGAAAGTAATACCGATACAAGAAGTGACTGACCAGTAACTATCTGAGCATTCTCTCTTTCCTTGGCACCTACATATCTAGCCACTATAGCATTTGTTGCGACATTTATACCCATAAAGATGCCCTGTGCTAGAAAGAGAGGCTGCATACCTATTCCTGTAGATGCTACAGCGACAGGACCTAGTCTCCCTACCATAGCGGTATCTACTATCTGAGTCATTGTTCCTAAGAGAGACTCAGCAAAGGCAGGCCATGCAAGCCTCCAAACCTCTCTAGCCAGGTTATCCTTAAGCCCTTCTAAAGCTACCTCTTTTATGGTTTCTGAATCTTTTACTTCTGTCCGTAGAATTTTTGGTGCCAATTATATGCCCTTTCTACTTCTTCTGGAGGTATCTCCTCTGGTTTTCCCCTGAGAAGTGCAAGATGTATCGTCTTTGCTATATCTTCTAACATAACCGCAATCTTTAAGGCTTCTGAGGGAGACTTACCTATGGTAAAGACCCCATGATTCTTGACTAAAACCGCAGGACTCTTTCCTATAACTCTCAGTATTTCCTTTCCAATAGCCTCACTACCAACTGGAGCATAATCTGTGCAGGGAACAGGTCCTCCAAAGTCATCCGCCATAGCGGTAAGATACACAGGGATAGATTGACCAAGAACCGCAAAACTGGTTGCATAGTTAGAATGTGTGTGGGTTATCCCATTTACATCTGGTCTATGTCTGTATATATAAAGGTGAGTAAGGGTATCAACTGAAGGCTTATGTTTTCCCTCAACTACGTTTCCATCCATATCAACAATAACCATATCTTCAGGTTTCATAGTTCGATAACTCATCCCACTAGGCTTAATAACTACATAGTTTGTCTCTGGGTCCCTACCGCTTACATTTCCACTAAACATAGTAACCAACCTGTTCCTTGCTAATTCAAGATTCATCTCACATACTTCTTCTCTAAGTTTCTCTAGCATATGTCACCTCTTGATAATTTTTACATCTCTCGGTTCTAGAGTTATCTCTTCCATCATACCTGGAATTAAAAGTCTTATCATCTCTGGCTTATTGCTATGATTTAGTAAGAATATAAATGTTCCATTTCTATTTTCTCTAATCGCTACCTCTATATCTTTAGAGCCCATAGCTACAATATCTACCCTACTTCTAGTTATAAGCCAGAAAAGAAGAGATTCTATATAATCTAAATCTACATCTGCACCAACATAGATAGCCTCACCACTGCCGAATTTATTTATCGTTACTACAGGCTTACCGGCAAACGGACCATCTTCGTAAAAAGCTATAACTTCTGCACTCTTAGAATTTAAAGATTCACATATAGCCTTACAGGTAAACCTCTCTGGTCCTATCCCTTTTATATGAAATCTCTCCTCAGGATACATAGAATAGTACTCTTCCACCTCTATACCTAATAACTCTGCTAATTCTCCAGGTAAAGTCTTATCAGTAACCACGTTATTCCAATCCTTAACTCCGGACCTAAGCGTAACTACCAATGTACCTCCATTCTTAACGTATCGCTCTAGATTTTCTCTTATCTCTGGTGTCATAAGGTATAAGCTAGGAGCTATAACTAACTTGTATTTTGATAAATCTGCTAATGGATGAACTATATCAACTGGGACATGTTGGTTAAATAATCCATTGTAATATTTCTGTATCTGTTCCATATAACTAAAGTTAGGATTATTGGGCTGTATCTCGAAAGCCCATCTTATATCGTAGGAGTATATAATAGCGGTCTCCGCTTTATATATAGAGCCCTCCAGTTCACTAAGCGCCTTAAGCTCTTCTCCCATCTTCTTCACTTCTTCGTATCTTCTTCTAGGAATCCCGTCATGGTCTAGTATCCCATGCCAATACTCCTCTGTTCCAAATCTGCAGGTTCGCCATCTAAAATAGACTATTGCATCTGCACCGTGGGCTATCCCTTGGTAGGACCACAGTCTGATTTCCCCCGGAAGTGGATGAGGGCCAAAGATTTCCCAACCTGCAGAACCGCTCTGTTCTTCCATTATCCAGAAAGGCTTACCTCTATTTACTCCCCTCATTATGTCGTGGGAAAGGGCAATCCTTGCAGGGTCGGGTTGACCTCTAAGTCTCGGATAGTTATCCCAGGAAACAAAATCAAGAGATTCTGCCAATTTATAATAATCAAGTCCACCAAAAAGTCCCATGAAATTATGGGTAATGAACTTATCAGGACAGATCTTTCTCAAAATTTCTACCTGAAGGTTCTGATACTCTATAGTTGAATCGGAGACAAAACGTAGAAAATCCAGAAAAAGACTAGGATTATGAGAACCGACTGTTCTTCTTGGAATTATAATCTCATCCCAATCGGTATAGGTCTGGCTCCAAAAGATTGTACCCCAGGAGCTGTTTAAATTCTCTAGCGTTCCATATTTCTCCCTTAACCATTCCCTAAATCTTGTCAAACAGTTATCACAGTAACATCTATTACTCTCATGACAACCTAATTCATTATCTATCTGCCAGCTAATAACGTTAGGATTATCTTTATAGTGTTCAGCCATAGCGGTTACTATTTTTTTAGTAAGTTCTCTATACTCAGGGCTGTTATAGCAATAATGTCTCCTTCCTCCAGGGCCCATTATATGACCATCTCTGTCCCTAGGAAGAATCTGAGGATACTTCTTAACTAACCACATAGGAGGGCTAGCGGTAGGTGTCCCAAGGACAACCTTTATGCCATGTCTACTTAGTATATCTATAGCCTTATCAAGCCAAGAAAAATCATAGTAGCCTTCCTTTGGTTCCAACTTAACCCAAGCAAATTCAGCTAGTCTTGCCACATTGATGCCTGCAGATTCCATAAGGCTGGCATCCACTTCCCACCTATCTTCTGGCCAATGCTCTGGATAATAATCTACTCCATAGTAAAGCATATCTTATCCCTCCCTATTATGTCCCAGGAGCTCTCCACATAGGCTTTAATAGGCCTTCATCTACAAGCTGAAGGATCCTAGGATATATCTCTCTCCACTTCTTGTAATACTGCTGATAAATCTTATGGTTCTCCATATTTGGCTCATATACCCTTTCAAATCTCACCAGTTTCTCTACCGCTTCTTGTAAGTCTTTATACACACCCATAGCAACTCCAACAACCATAGCTGAACCTAAAGAGGTAGCTTCTTTGACTACTGGAACCTTGATCCTCACACCATAAACGTCAGCCATAATCTGTGGCCAGAGGAATCCTTTAGATGAACCTCCACAGAATACTATCTCTTCTGCTGGAGTATTGGTGAGCTCTAACAAAATCTGATAATTACCATAAGAGACATATGCTGCATTTTCCTCTAGAGCTCTGTAACATTCTTTCTTGCCAGAGGTCTGAGGAGAAAGTATATCAAACTGTAAGAAAGAAGGAGCTGCATGCTTCCACCTTCTTGCGTTCATAACATCAGAAAAGATTGCAATAATGCCATTAGACCCTGGAGGAGCCTGTTCTGCAAGTTTTTCTAGGAGATAGTATGGGTCTACCCCCATCTGTCTTGCCATCTCTTTTTCTAGCTGACAAAACGCATCCCTAAACCAACGGGTAGAAAAACCGTGATAAAACCCAATCCCTTCTGTCATCCAGAAACCAGGCATACTATGGCACAATGTCCTTACTCTAAACTTCGGGTCTATAAGAGGCTTGTCAGTAACAACAGCGGTCTGCCACTGAGTCCCACCAACGATAACATATCTATTGTTTTCTACTGCGCTAACACCAATCAATGCTAGCTGAGTATCCGCTCCACCGGTAACTACAGGAGTTCCAGGAAGGAGTCCTGTATCTTTACCTGCCTGCTCAGTCACCTCTCCTATAACTGTTCCAGACTCATATACAGGGGGAAATATATCTTTACTTAAGCCTACCATATCTATAATCTCATCAGACCAAGTTCTCTTTGCTAGATCAAACATACCAGAACTAGAACCAATCGAGGGGTCTGTAATAATCTTCCCAGAGAGCTTATAGAGAACCCAGTCGCTTAACATATTCATATGGCCAATCTTGTTAAATATCTCGGGTTGATGTTTCTTTAACCAGAGGAATCTAGGCGGATCTATGATATTTACCCAGTCTCCACCAAGCTTGAAAATCTTCTCTGCTGCTCCAGAATTTATAAGTTCTATGGCTTCATCTACAGCCCTTGCATCAAGATTTGTGCATGCCCAGATTTCATTCCCATCTTTATCGTAGAGGACCATCCCTTCACGCATACTACTTGCAGTTATAGCTAAAACCTCTTCTGGCTTTATCCCAGCCTTAGCCATAGCGGTTTTAATAGTTCTACAGAGTATCTCCCATGCCTCTTTTGTATCGAACTCTTGAGAACCTGGGTACTCTGGAATCTCTTTCGGAATCCACTCTTCTTGAGCCTGGGCTATCTGATTGCCATCAAGGTCAAAGATAAGACATCTCCCACTGCCTGTTCCAGCATCTAGGGTAACAATATATTTCCCTTTCATATTCACACCTCTTTTCTTTTAGGGAATTTTTAGATAATTATAGCAAAAAGATTAGAGAGAGGTTACTCTAGGGCACATCGGGTCGGGAGAGTAGATGTTATTACTTAGGAGTTTTGCCCTAGCATAGCATCCTCCATAACAGATATGCTTTATAGGACATTCACTACAAGGAGGAGAATTAATAGTTTTCAGTAAGTTTATGGCTACTTCGCTATTTACTAGGTTTCTCCAGACTTTTTTTGCTCCTTCTCTTATGTTTCCAAAAGATATATCTACCGTATCACAAACTAGTACATCTCCAGTAGGAGTAATATCCATCTCATCTAAACTCCTACAGCCAAAGTAAGATACATAAGGAGAATTAATTATTAATCCTGCAAAAGGAACACACCAAATTTCAGTATTAAATCTAATACTTTCTGCAGTATTTTTTACTTGACGAAGCATATCTACCAATTCTTCTTTAGTTAATATGATATCTCTATTAGCTCTGCCCACCGGTAAAACAGGTATTATGCAAGCCTTTTGGCTTCCGAGCTCTCTAGAGAGAGCTATATAACCTCTAACATCACTAATGTTTATCTTACTGCAGGCAAATACGGTATAGAAGCTTATATCAAATGACTTTAACAGTTCTGCAGATTCAAAAACCTTATCCCAAGTCCCAATACCTCTAATACCTTCATGGGTTTCCCTATTAGCTCCATCAATACTTAGATATACCTTGACATCATTCTTGGCTAAAACCTCCGCTATCCTTTCAGATAATAGAGTCCCATTTGTATTTATAGTTATTATCTCTATCCCCCTTTTTCTTGTCTCTTCTAAAATAATTCCCAAGTCTTCCCTTAGAGTAACCTCTCCACCAGTAAAGTCTATTCTCCTTACCCCTAATTCTACTACCTCATCCAAAGATTTTAATATCTCATCCAATGTCAACTCTCTATTATCTTTAAATCTACCAGCCACATAACAGAATCTACATTTCAGATTACACCTTTCATTTAAAAGCCAAATAATTCTATTAAGTCTACTATCAGCAGCAGACTTCTCTTTTATAGACATACATCGCATCCTCCTCTAACAAAGGAATTTAGAAGACTAGAACTTTAAAAGGGCAAAGCTTCTCTAATTAATATTATACTACCTAACTAATGCTACCTTCGTTTCTAACTAGCGTTAGAAAAGAAAGGGACCCCTCTTTACTAGGAGAATTCTAACAATCCAACCGATTAATCTCTATATTATTGTGGTAAAATATTCTCTAAATGAATATTGGAGGTGATAGTGTATGGCATACTTTGATATGCCATTAGAAAAACTACAAACCTATATGCCAGAGAGGTATGAAGAATCAGATTTTGACTCTTTCTGGAAGGAGACTATTGCAGAATCAGAGCAATATCCTCTTAATCCTATCTTTGAAAAGGTAGATTACTATCTAGAGACAGTAGAGACATTTGATGTTACATTTTCAGGTTATAAGGGACAAAGGATAAAAGGCTGGCTGATAATACCCAAGGTAAGAACAAAGAAATTACCCTGTATAGTAGAATTCATAGGATATGGAGGGGGAAGAAGCTTTCCGCATGATTGGTTACTTTGGAGTAGTGCAGGATATGCCCACTTAATAATGGATACAAGGGGACAGGGAAGCAGTTGGACTCCAGGAGCTACTCCAGATTATGAAGAGGATAATTCAAATCCTCAATATCCGGGCTTTATGACTAGAGGTATATTAAATCCAAAGACTTACTATTATAGAAGAGTATTTACCGATGCGGTAAGGGCGGTAGAAACTGCATGTGCATTTCCAGATATAGATTCTGAAAAGATAGCGGTGTGTGGTGGAAGTCAGGGAGGAGGTATATCACTAGCGGTAAGTGCTTTATCCTCAAAAGTAAAGGCTCTTATGAGTGATGTTCCATTTTTGTGCCACTATAGAAGAGCTGTACAGTTAACAGATGAGATGCCCTATGGAGAAATTAGTAGATACTGTAAGATACATAGGGATAAGATAGAGACGGTATTTAAAACCCTATCATACTTTGACGGAGTAAATTTTGCTGTTAGAGCTAAATGCCCTGCGATATTTTCAGTGGGGCTTATGGATATGATATGTCCACCCTCAACTGTATTTGCCGCTTATAATTACTATGGTGGTGAAAAAGAGATTAGGATATATCCATACAACGGACATGAGGGAGGAGGTACCTTTCATACATTAGAAAAATTAAAGTTTATAAAGAGAATCTTCGGATAAAATGAAAAGATCAGATATAACTATACTTGTTAAACCGACCTCTGCCCAATGTAATCTAGGATGTAAATACTGTTTCTACTCTCCTAAAGAAAATCTGTACCAAGAAACCTATAAGAGGATGGATCTAGATGTTCTAGAAATTATGATAAAAAAGGTGTTAGAGATAGGAGAGAATATAACCTTCTGTTGGCAGGGAGGGGAGCCTACATTAATGGGGCTCCCCTTTTATAAAATGGTTATAAAGTATCAAGAAAAATATCGAAAAGATGGGCAAAGGATAAATAATGCATTTCAAACCAATGGCATTCTTATAGATGAAGAGTGGGCAGAATTCTTCAAAGAAAATAATTTTCTAGTTGGATTAAGCATTGATGGTCCTTCAAATCTCCACGATGAGTACAGACTAACGAAAGACGGAAAGCCAACACACCATATTGTCCTTAGTAAACTAAAGCTATTACAGAGGTATAAGGTAGATTTCAACATACTAACTGTAGTGAATGATAAGAATAGTAAAAAACCTGAGGCGCTATTTAGATACTTTAGAGAGCTTGGTGTAGAGTATATGCAATTTATCCCCTGTCTAGAGAAAGACAAGGACGGAAAGATTGCTGGTTTCTCTGTAGACCCAGTAAGCTATGGAAATTTCCTATGCATTATGTTTGATAAGTGGTACAACAATGGTAAGCCAGAATGTTATATAAGGGAATATGAAGAATGGCTAATAGCTTATGCCTACGGGGTAAACCCCTGTATGTTTAAACCATACTGTGAAGGAGCTCTAGTGATAGAGTATAACGGAGATGTGTACCCTTGCGACTTCTTTGTTGAACCAGAATGGTATCTCGGGAATATAAGGGAAGACTCTCTAGAAGATATATATAATGGAGGACTCTATAGGAGGTTTAGCGAGCGTAAACACATAGTAGACGAAAGATGTCTAAAGTGTAAATGGCTCAATCTCTGTTGGGGTGGATGTCCAAAGTTTAGGATAGACAAAAAGGGAAAACACATCAACTATAGCTACTACTGTAGCTCTTATCAGAAATTCTTCAATTATGCGGACAAATATTTTAAAAGTCTTTTAAGGTTTATTTAAATCTCTTTATGTATTCTATCTGAGAGATACGTCCTACAAGAACTTGATCAGCATAGAGTAATTCCATAAGGTTTTTATCTGTAGGGTCAAGGATAACGCTATCAAGCCCATTAGCTATCGCCATACCCAAAAAGGCTCTATTAAGTAAAGACCTGTTAGGCAAACCAAAAGATACGTTACTTAAACCCATTATAGTAAGATATCCTTTATCATTGAAATAAGAGAGAGCCTTAAGGGTTTCTATTATCTGTTCCGGATTTGTAGCAACAGAAAATACTAAGGGGTCAAGGATTATATCTACTCTGTCATTACTACCAAATCTAGAAAGGACCTCTTCTCCGTTTCTTATTCTCTCCTCTGCATTTTGAGGCAATCTCTCTTTACCAGTAGTAAGCGCTATTGCTATACTCCCATACCTTTTAGCCAAATCTATTATCTTCTCCCTAGAAGGCTCTAGAGATATAGAGTTTATACATCCCCTACCTGGATATAACCTAAGAGCCATCTCTAATACTTCTGGGTCCTGTATATCAAATACCAAAGGAACATCTCCAAATTGCTGAAAATTGACTATAAGTTCTCTCACCAGTTCCTTCTCATCAACCTCTGGAGAACTAAGATGTAAGTCTATCGCCTTAGCTCCAGCTCGAATCTGTTCACGTCCAAGCTCCACAAGACCATCTATATCTTTAGCAGAGAGTAAATTCCTGCATTCTTCTGCATAAGCATTCAACTTCTCTCCAATTACTGTAATAGGCAAA
>JACIXS010000366.1 GCA_014360335.1 bacterium
CCACTTAATATCTCGATACTTCCAAAACAGAGTAAATCTAAAGATATGAGCCTTGTAGGTATGAAAAAGGGTTGGGATGTTTTATTACATCTTCCAATGGAACCAAAGGAGAAAAGCTGGATAGATAGCACCTTTATAAAGGTCGGGATGGATAAGAAAGAGATAGAAGGAAGGATAGATAGCTACATTAAGGAGCTTCCCTATGTTAATGGAATTAATAACCATATGGGTTCTCTAGCTACTGCAGATAAAAGAGTGATGGAGATAATTCTTGATATAGTTAAAGATAGAGGTCTATATTATATAGATAGCCTTACGACCTCAGATTCTGTTGGGGAAAGAGTTTCTAGAGAGGTAGGGCTAGAAAGATTTGCTAAGAGGGATATATTTTTGGATAATATAGACGATAGAAGCTATGTAGAGTCCCAGATGGAAAAACTTATTGAGGTTAGCATAAGAAAAGGTGTTGCGATAGGGATAGGACACCTAAGAGAAAATACGATTTCTACCATAAAAGACTATAACTGGGAAGATAAAGAGATTGAATTAGTTCTATTGAGTGAGATCTTGAAATGATACTTAGGACAGTAGGTTTAGTAAAGAGATTTGGACAGAGAGTCGTTGTAAAGAATGTATCGATAGAGATAAAAACAGGAGAAATAGTTGGACTTTTAGGCCCAAATGGCGCTGGAAAGACAACAACCTTTTATATGATAACGGGATTATTAAGGCCTAACGAAGGAAAGATATATCTAGATGAAAGAGATATAACTGATATGCCTATCCATAAGAGGGCTAGGCTTGGAATAGGTTATCTTCCTCAAGAACCTTCTATATTTAGGAAACTTACAGTAGAAGAAAATCTATTGGCTGTGCTACAGTTTCTTCCGATGTCAAATAAGGAAAGGTCAGCAAAGGTGGATGAACTCCTAGAGGAATTTGGAATAGCACATTTAAGGAAATCT
>JACIXS010000367.1 GCA_014360335.1 bacterium
GAGAATATAGAAGTTATGAAGATGAAAGCCCTTAACGGCGAGATAGATATGCAGAGTAGAAAGATTGGACAGATCATAGCGGATTATCCTCTGTATGCAGAAAATAAGGCTAAGGGTGGTTATAGACTTATAAGGCAGACCCATACCTCTATGAATAGTATGCTTATAATATTTAACCTAAATCACAAAGATCCAGTCTTAAGAAAATTATTCAATGATAAACGATTCAGGATTGCTCTATCCCATGCTATCAATAGACAGGAGATCATAGACCTTGTCTATATGGGAATGGTTGAACCTTGGCAGGTATGTCCAAGAAGAGGCACTCCGCTCTTTTACGAACCTGCAGCCAAGAATTATACAGAGTATGACCCCAAAAAGGCTAACCAACTTCTAGATGAAATGGGCCTTACCAAGAGGGATAAGGATGGATTCAGATTACGTCCAGATGGGAAACCTATAGAAATAACCATAGAGATAGGACAAGATAAAAGTGACTGGGTAGACTCTTGTGAGATGATAAAGAAGTACTGGCAGGCTGTTGGAATTAAAGTAGCAACTAAAGTAATAGATAGGTCCCTTTGGGAGACAAGGACAGCTGCAGGAGACCATGATGTTGTAGTTTGGTGGGGAGACTCTGGAACCGGCTACGAGCCTCTTATAATGCCATTCTGGTATTTCCCTTGGGCTCATCCCTCATCAAGGCAGGCCCCTCAGTGGGCTATATGGTACCAGACAAGAGGAAAGTCCGGTGA
>JACIXS010000037.1 GCA_014360335.1 bacterium
AAGAGATAAAGAAGACTTCTAGTGACAGAAAACAAAAAGAACTCTTCCAGCAGATATTAAAGCTAAATGCCAAAAACCTCTGGGTCATAGGAACACTCAGTTCTCCTCCGGATATCTGCATCGTAAAGAACAATATGAGAAATGTCCCTGAAACAGGTATCTATAGTTGGGTATTACACTCGCCAAAGAACTTTAACCCTGAACAGTTCTTCTTTAAGAAATAGATAATGTACAATACTAATAGCAAAGGGGGACTTTAGGTCCCCCTATTTTTATCAGGAGGTGCCTATGGTTGCCGATAGGAGAACATATCTAAAGGGAGTAACAGATGAGTTACGGAAGGAGTGGCCCAATCATCCAAATAGAAAAGGACATGAGTTGATAGCTAGAGAGATATTGAGATGGTTTATCTAGGAGGAAATATTTATGAATTCTAGAGAACGAGTATTATTAGCATTAGAACATAAAATCCCCGATAGAGTTCCTTGGGGAGAGTATGCGATAGATTACGATACGGTAGAAAAGATCTTAGGGCATGAAACCTATCTAAGGGCTAAAGCAAAGACACAGATAGCCCTATGGGAAGGAAGAAGAGATGAGGTCGCCCAGAGTTGGAGAGAAGACCTTATTGAGCTCTACAAGAAGTTAGACTTTATAGACATAATAAACCTGGGAGCTATGTGCACAGCGGTGCTTCCACCAAAGGATTATGAACCTGAGAGACCCAAAAGGATAGACGAAAATACATGGGAGTTTAAAGATGGAAGAGTATATAAGTATTCGCCTATTACTGGAGATATTACGCTTGTCTATGACCCCAAAAAATGGACAAGAGAATTTAAACTTGAAGATTTTAAATACGAAGACCCAACACCTCCAGATGAATCTCAGTTCGAAGTGGTAGACGCAGTGATAAAAGAATTTAGAGGTAGAAAATTTATACTTGGTCCTGATGGAGGAGAGGTAAGTCTAATATTACTCGGTGGGATGGAGAGAGGGCTTATAGAGTATGTAACAAATCCAGAGGTAGTAAAAAGGGCTATAGATGTAGCGGTATATAGGGCAAACAAACTAGACAAGTATTATATAAGAGAGGGACAGGATGGAGTATTATGGGGCACAGACTTTGCCTCCAATAAGGGTCCTTTTATTTCTCCTAAGATGTTCAAAGAGTTCTGTTTACCAGCAATAAAAGAAAGAGTCAAAAATGTAAAAAGTTTTGGGATGAAAGTACTAAAGCATGCCTGTGGTAATAATACACAGCTTATGGATATGTTTGTAGAGGCAGGATATGATGCATATCAGTCTATTCAGGAAACCGCAGGAATGGATTTGAAATGGCTGAAAGAGAATTATGGAGATAAAATTACACTATGGGGAGGGGTGAATGTAGAGAACTTAGTAAGCGGAACTCCCGATGATATAAGAAAAGATGTAAGGAAGGCAATGGAGATTCTAAAACCAAATGGAGGATACATATTTGGTACCTCGCATACAATAGCAGTAGGGACAAAATATGAAAACTTTATGGCGATGGTTGATGAGTATCTAAAACTGTGCGAGTATTAAGAAAGCATTGAAGATAGAAGTTAAGCCTCCAAGGTTTATATCGTATATAGCAGGCAATTCGCCTGCTTTTAATTTTCGGAAGTCTATATTTAAATATTGACAAAATGATTTTATAAAATATAATATGAAGCATAAAATATTTAAACTGGAGGTGCAATTAGTGAAAAAGATATGGAATAAGGATTTAGTGCTTTTACTTTCAGGCCAATCTATATCAAGGCTAGGAGACAGCGCTCATCATATAGCACTTATGTGGTTTATCCTTGAGAAGACCGGTTCTAGTGCTATTATGGGAACATTATCCGCTCTTGCCTATATACCCTCTCTAATCCTAGGCCCATTTGCAGGTGTAATAGTAGATAGATACTCAAGGAAAAAGATTATAATCCTGACAGACTTCATAAGAGGCCTTATAGTGGCACTCTTAGCGTTATTTTTCTTTACAAAAGGTCTAAGTATAACTGAGATATTTATCCTTACTGTCCTTTTAGGTATCTCTTCCGCCTTCTTTAATCCATGCATTCCTTCATCGATTCCTGAGATGGTAGACCCTGAAAATCTTCCCAGGGCAAACTCCTTATTTTCTATAGCTGGTAGAGTTGCGGAGATTATAGGACCCTCAGTAGGCGGAGTCTTATATAAATTCATAGGAGCTGGATTACTGTTTACCTTTAATGCCTTTTCCTTCTTTATTGCATCTGTCTTTACCTTATTTATAAAGATACCACAGAGGTATAAAGAAGGGAAAATAAATTTTATTGGAGACATAGGTGAGGTGTTAAAGAGACTAAGAGAGGATAAAGACCTAATGACATTAGGTATAACTGCAGCGGTTCTTAACTTTTTCTACGTCCCATTTTTTATATTGCTTCCTGTTTATATAAAGAATTATCTAAACCTTGATGCATCTATATATGGCTTTGTCCTTGGAGCAGGAGGAGTAGGAAGCTTAGTAGGACTTCTCATTACCTCTGCTATCTCTCCTTCAGGAGATAAAAAGTACAATATGTTTAGATTTTCACTCTTAGGACAGGGTATCGCCATTGGGCTTCTTGCCCTTCCACTAAGTAGTATTCAGCTTGTCATTCTCTTTTTTACTATTCAACTATTAAATATATTTGTCAACATATACATAAATGTCGTACTTCAACTTATGGTTCCCAGTGAAGAAAGGGGAAGATTCTTTGGATTGTTAGGGCTCTTCGTAGGAGGGCTTCAACCTATCTCGATGAGTCTGGCTGGAATTGTCGCTGAGTTTATAAGGATTCCTATAATATTTACATTCTGTACAATTGTCATCCTATTTATGAGCTGGAGGATAATAACCTTAGGAGGTCTAAAGAACCTATTTATAGCTGAGAAAGAGAAAAACAAGAAGAAGCCTTAGTATCTCACTCCTAGTTTAATCCACTTGTTAGGATTAGTCTTTAAAGTCTCATAGGCAGATAAGACATCCTCAAATGGGACTGTATGTAGAAAACCTTCTACACTTAGAAGCTTCTTCTTAAATAGTTCGATGACTGTATCATAAATTCTCTTTCTATCCCATCTAGGGAAATCTCTATACGGTTCGCTCTCTACTCGAATACCTGAGACCATCGTATGTCTATTTATGTGCCATTCTTCTCCAAGATCTAACCCTATACCTTCCCCGTGGTATAAAGAGGTGGTTACTATAGTTCCACCATATCTTGTTCCTCTTATGGCTTGATGTAGTGCTTTGTAAGAACCGCTAGTCTCTATACTAACATCTACACCTCTTTTACCAGTTGCCAACTTTATCTCAAGCCCCACATCAATGTCAGTACCTAAAGTGAGATCTGCACCAAAATTTTTAGCCAGACATCTTCTCTCCTCTATCGGATCTACAGCTATTATAAAAGTAGCTCCATTTAGCCTTGCCATCTGTACAGTTAAAAGTCCAATAGCTCCTAATCCAAATATCGCAACTCTATCACCAAGAGAAAATCTTCCTTCCCTAACAGACATTAACGCTACAGTAGCAGGGTCTATGCAAAGAACTTCCTCGTCGGTTAACCCCTCAGGAATAAGACTTACACGACTAACATCTACAGTATGCGTTTCTCTTATAGGAAGATATCCCCATACCCTATCACCTATCTTGAACTCTTTTACATCTCTACCTGCTTCTGCTATCCTGCCTACAGTAATGTTGCCAAGATGGAAAGGAAAGAGAGAAGATTTACCCTCTCTAGGTATAAATACTTCTAATTCACTATCCCAGTCTTTATCCACATTTGGCACTCTACCTAAAAAGAAAGATAAATGTGTCCCATGTTTTTCCGCTGAAACTTCACTTTTTATCCTGACCTCATTAGGTTTTAATTCTCTCTCCTCATAATCTCTTAAAACCGCCTTACCAGGTCCTATAGCAATTAACTCCTTCATACTAATACCCTCCTCTAATTGGTTTATAAACTCTTATATACCCTTGGGTGTCTACAAGATAATAATTTTCATACATAGCCTGCTTCATCTCCTTTGTCCATCTATCGGAATCGGTCCAGTGGTCATAGTATAGACTGAATTCTAGCATAATAAGGTCAAACTTCTTCTCTCTTATATCTTTAACTATCTTCTCCTGGTCCCAAAGCCTCTGATAGTAAAGTTGAGTAAATATGAAAGGGTCAAAGTAGATATCTCTATTGTGAGCAGGTAAGATCCCTAGGTTCTCAGCTAAAATAAGACCTTTAGTCTCTTCTACGTAATTGTCGAGAGCGGTTGGCGGAGGAGAAGGCCTCCAACCCCAACTTAATGTATTAGGTCCATAGTAATAATTGGCTAGCTGAAGTAACACCAATAGTGACATTCCTACAAGGATAAGCTGATTTTTTCTCTTAAGAGCCTCACCTATAAGTATCCCAACTATTATCCCCATTATCCCTACTGGTTCTATAAGATAGTTAAGCATAGAACCAACCTTACCTACGGTTAACTGAACCAGAAAGGCAGAGATAAAATATAGGCTTATTATCCTCTTTTCTCTATGCCATAGCCAGATTATTGAAGTAATTATGCTTACTACTATAAAAGTAGTATAGGTAAACAATTCTTTCGACATAAAGAACCAGAGCTGTCTTAAGGTAAATATATTGTTATTGTATCTAACAATATGTAGATAGAACTGTCCCTTTGTAATAGCGGTAAGAAGCAGGAAGACTAATATACCATATAAAGCGGTATAGCCTATAAGTTTACTAGCTATCTTCCTATTTTTTGTTAAGAGATATAAATATGCTCCTACAGTTCCAGCAATCATAGATTGCCTTGTATATAAAGCAAGAAGAAAGAATAAAATACACCATTTAAGCCTCTTATAATCATTTTCGTACCTTATCACCCAATATATACCAAGCATATTAAAGAAGATAGAGAGGGTATCAATTCTCATATATATGCCCCAAACGTAAACATAATCTATTGCTAGATAAAACAGTGCACTTAAGAATGATGCAATCTTATTATTTGTAAAGTGAAAAACAATTCTATAGATTACATAAGCTGTGGCTATAACAGCTAAGAAAGCAATAGTCCTACCTGTAGCAAAAGAAATTCCAAATATGGGAACTAATAAAAGTGACAAGAGATTAAACACTGGAGGATAATTTCCAATAATATATGGCGGAGAGTTTATATCTTTATAGTAATTTCTCCCCTGAAGTAGATATCTTACCTGATTAAGTATAGGTCCCTCACCATAATCTAAAGGCTGTGGATATCTAATGGCACAGATAGCTCTATAGATATAAGAATAAGCTACCAAACCCATACAGATAAAAGAGATTGCAAGAACTATAAAAAGCAGTATCTTTCCATATGCTAGATTTTTAATCACACCATCACCTCTATCTGTATCTTTTTTACTTTACATTATAATACATTACTAAAGTCGTGTTAGAATAAGATAAAAAATACCAGTTGGAGGGAAGATGGATCCTATAAAGCGAGCAGTAGAGATTATTAAATCTTCTAACAATATAGTAGCCTTTACAGGGGCGGGGGCTTCTACTGAGAGTAACATACCTGATTTTAGGTCTGATAAAGGATTATACAAGAAAGAAAAGGAAGAGTATGGTTATCCTCCTGAGGTAATGTTAAGCCATAGTTTTTTCATAAGACATCCAGATAAATTCTACGAGTTCTACAGGAAAGAGATAATTCATAAAGATGCATTGCCAAATCCTTGCCATATAGTGTTAGCAAAATTAGAGGAGATAGGAAAGGTCAAAGCGGTTATAACTCAGAATATAGATGGGCTCCATCAGAAGGCAGGGTCTAGAAATGTGCTTGAACTTCACGGTTCTATATATAGGAATTACTGTATCTCTTGTAAGAAATTCTTTGACCTAGATTATGTTATAAATAGCAAAGAACCTGTCCCCAAATGTGATAAGTGTGGAAACATAATAAAGCCTGATGTAGTATTATATGAAGAATCTCTAGATTCAGACATTTTAGAAGACTCTATAACATACATAAGCGAAGCAGATTGCCTAATAGTTATAGGGACAAGTCTAGTAGTCTATCCTGCAGCTGGGCTTATAGAGTACTACAAGAAGGATAAGCTGATAATGATAAACAAAACCCCTACTCCATACGATTGGAAGGCAAATGTAATAATAAGAGAAAATGCAGGTACTACTCTAAAAAAGATATTAGAAGAGCTAGGTGTACGGTAAAAGATGCAAAATAAATCCTAGAAACGCTAGTGCTGTCCCTGTTGATGTATCTATGGGGTCTGTCAAGAAACTAGTGTAAATTCCCCGGTACTTCATTTTACAGGTATCCTCTCAATCTGTCTTCAAAATAAACAGCTAATTCTGCTAGGCTTAGGTGCCAATTTCTTAGTAGCCTCCATCACCGCTAAGTATACCCCCTTGAATAATGCCTCATCATTAGGAAATACTACTCTGCTCCTATTAGGCTTCCTTATCTCTGGTGAATACTTGAAGTATGTAGATAAACTCTCCCAGTTGTTCCTCCATGAATTTACTATATGTGGATACTTCTTACCCCACTTCTCCTCAAACCTATCTAGTGCTAATAACGCCATCTCCTCCGTAGATGCTTGGTAGCTCTCTTTTAGGTCCTTTGATACCTCTTCAAGGTCTTTGTACGAAACATACTTTAAACTGTTCCTTATCTGATGTAGTTATACATAATCTGTACCTCAGACTTCGGAAATGTTCCTCTTATTGGGGAAAACTGAAGTTATAAGGACATAAACCATATATTTTCTCCTTCACTTATCCGTTGGAGACTTAAAAGAGGATTATGTCCTGAATAATCACCAAAAGGTCCACTATCCTTCCCTTTTCTTTTCAGTTTCTTAATATCTCCATCTATAGGATTATAAAATTCCCATATCTTTCCTGTTTCATCTAAGACTTCTCTTACTACTTTTAAGCAGTGAATAGTTATTTCTTTCGAGAGGTCTATAAGCCCATACCTCTGTAATCCTAAACTTACCCAAAAAACCTGCGACATCCACATCGGTCCTCTCCAACAGTCAAGCTCATATGAAGATTCACTCAAGGAAACTGTTGTAAGCCCATAAGGAGCACGAAATTCTCTCATATCTGTAAGTGAATTAATAAGATACTCTAACTGACTCTCGGTTGGTATACCAGCTATCAAAGTCCAAAAACTTGCAATGGTTTTCTTAGGTTTACTAGTTATATCTACAAAAAATTTGAGTTTATTATTCCAAAAATTTTCTCTTATTAGAGACTTAAGCTTTTCTGCTCGGTTCTTAAACTCCACTGCTCTATCATCTTTATTACATCTAGCAGAAATCCAACTCATACATTCAAAGTATAGTACCATTTGACAGTTTATATCTATGCAGGGAAATGGTCCCTTACTGGTATCATCCCATCTAGGAGAAAGATCATATCCAGACTCCCATCTTCTATCTTCTTTTGATAGTGAGTCTTCATACCAGTATAATTGATTTGCAAACCTACGATTTATATCCCACCATTCTATATTTTTTATGCCTATTTCTAGGCATCTTTCTGCAAACAACTCGTCCCATCTCTTTTGAAGAATTCTTACTGCTATTAATGGCCAAATAGGAGGGTGACTACAGGGGAACTCTGCTCCTCTAGTATCGGGGTTATATCTTGGGTCTAGACTAGAACGTACCCAGATCGCCATCATTCCATCCACTTCTCTAAATAAAGCAGTAAAATAAGTATTTAATAACTTTTCCGCCTCATTTACATCAAGCCAGACTAGCTCATTTGCAATCTGAGGAGTATCCCAATGTCCTAGCCCTATATTATAGGGATAACCTATTCCAAAACTGGTCCATCTATTACTAAAAGGTGGAACTGAATCATATGTTGACCTTTCGTATAAGGAAATCCAAGCCTTTTCTAGACTCTTATTAATCTTACTCACTCTTACTATATCCCTCCATCAATAGCGTTATAAATATAGATGCTGTCCAACCATAATCTCTTATAGGGAATATCTTTCTTCTTATATCATAAGGCTTTTTACAAGGTCCTTTTCTATCCAAAAAAGCAGGACTTCTATTTCTAGAACTGTCAAAATATTCAAATATTACCCCTTCTTCTTTATACCAGAAAGAGACCTCTCTAATAGTTTTATCTATGATATATTCTGCTATCTCTTTAAATCCGTACTCTTTCAGCCCGAGAATTACCAAGTAGTTGTAGTTTACCCAAGTTGCCCCTCTCCACAAGTCTGTAGAATATGAAAGCTCACTTCTAGCTACTGATGGGATAGGGAATTCCGTATTAAACTCGTCTCTACTTAGCAGATGATCTATCAACGCCTTAGCTTTCTCTCTATCAGCGATACCTGCAAATAAAGGGGTAAAAGAGGCAACGGTTTTTATCTTATTTAGATTACCAAAGAAATCCCTATCATAGTAGAATTTGTCAGTATCATCCCATAGTAAACTATCTACCCCTTCCTTTATCTTTTCGTAAAGGTCTTCCCAATATATCTTCTCTTTTCTATAATTCAAGATATCAGATATCATAGCTAAATACCTAGCTTCATTAGCCATAAAAGAAGAAAAATCTATTGCGTCTAATGGGGTTGCTTTATCGAATCTAGGAGAATTATCCATACCTGATTCTCCACATCTACTTAATGGATTATCCTCTATGTACCATTCAAATAGATAATTTCTGTTTTCATCCCTATTCTTTAGATTCCACTCTACATACTTCTTTAACTTGCAATAATTCCTTTCTAAGATACCTTTATCTTTTATCTTTTCGAATATCCTCCATAATCCCCAAGCTAAAAGTGGCGGTTGAGTAATATTAGAAGATACATATGGAGAACTCATATGTGGTATAAATCCATCCTCAAGTTGAGTATCTAATACCGCTTCTATAGAGGAAAGAGCTAGATTTGGATCTATATATACAAGGGCAAATGAATGAAAGACTGAATCCCAGAGCCACATATTTCTGTGAGGAACTCTGTCTGGCGTTGTCCATAATCTATTTATCTTTCCTTCTCCACTCATTATATTGGCTTTTAAAACTGAAAAACATTTATAGAAAGTTCTTTCAACTGTCTCATTTATATTATTTATCTTAGGTAACCTTTTGAAAAAAGCTAACTTCTTATCTATCTCTTCCTCTATATCAAATTCTACTCCAGCCTTAGCTAGTAATATCGCCTCCTGTAGATTGTCACTGTAACTAAAGGCAAATTTTATCTCTTCATCTTCGATTGCTCTGGCACACAGCGCAGTATATTCTTTTTCTGAAACCTGTAACCATAACTCCTCTTCTACTTGAATAGATTCTCCATTTTCTAAGACTACTTGTGGAGACATCAAGTTAGACGTTTCTCCTACTAAGAGATTTCTCCTAGAAAATATTAATATAAATGGAAGTTTAAGATCCCTTCTTCTATCAATAAAATCAGCTATTATAATGTCAGAGCTTACACATTTGTAATCTATATCCTTTATTGTTGGAGGAAGATTAAAAACGAGCTTTCTTCTATTCTTTAAATGAAATAGGATACCAATTTCATCTCCTAGTAAAGTCCCTACAAGATCATTTTTGTAGCTAGTTTCCCCATCAAGCCCAGAAAATGCGAAAATTGCTCCTTGTCCCCATATATTAGGTAAAAGCACTATAGAAAGACCTCCTTCTCTAAAAGGAAGGAAGAGAAGAGCCTTAAAAGACTTCTTCTCTTCCTTCCTGATTCACTAATTGTTACTTCTTGTAGAAGAACTGCTCTGGTCTGAATACCCCTGGAGAACCCGGATGCCATATGGCGCCAGTCTCCGGAACATTCCTCAAATTTTTCTTTGCTACTCCCATCATCCAGGGAATTCCTACTGTTCCAATAATCCACAAGTTTTCACTGTGTAGCCTCATAATCTCCTTAAGTAGAACATTTCTTCTACTTGCACTTGTCGTTGAGATAGCTTCCTTAGTATAGATTTCCCAAAGTCTCTTTACTTCTCTAGGAGGCTCCTCTCCTGTCTTACCACCTGTATTTAGCCAATCATACCATAGAGGACACCATCTAGTATGAGGAGCATGGTACTGGTCAATAAGCGGAGATAAGCCATCGGCTATAGAGAATACAAGGGCTTCATGCTCATTAGCTGGATGTCTTGTCTCAAATAGTGACCTCTCCATAGGTTTTACTTCTGCTTTAACTCCAAGCTGTTTCCAATAACCTACAACTAACTGTGCTATATCCATAGAGGGTTGATGATGGGTTGAAGCATCTATAGTTACGGTTAAAGTTTTACCATCTGGACGTAGTCTATAACCATCCTTATCTCGCTTATTTAATCCTATAGAGTCGAGAATTCGGTTTGCCTTGATAGGGTCGTACTCAGTATAAGCTTTATTTACCGATTCTACATAAGCAGGGTGAATCTTACTAAGTAAACCTTGAGCTGGTTCTCCTAATCCCAAAAGCACCAGAACGTTGATATCATCTCTTTTAATACCTATAGAAAGAGCTCTTCTAAAAAGTTTATTCCTAAATAGAGATCTTAATACGGGATCTTTACATGTCTGGTTAAGAAATATTCCAGCAGTACTCGTCTCTGATCCTACATATTTTATAACTCGATAATCACCCTTTTCCCTATTCTCCATAAGAAGAGGATAAGAGGAGTATTGATTCCATATATGTCTACACTGAAAGTCTATCTCTCCAGAGATCGCCTTCATTATCATTATCTCTGTACTAGAGACCAACTCTCTTCTAAATCTATCCACATATGGTAGTTGATTCCCTTGAGGGTCTATCTTGAAATAATAAGGATTACGTTCAGCGATATGATACTGTTGAGCCAAGGTAGTAGTAGTCTTCCATGCTCTAAGTTCTGGTAACTCTGGATTTTCAGCCCAGTTACTCTTAGAAACAAATAACTGATACCAGAAATTAAAACCTGCCTTTTTGACTAATTCTTCTATCTTTTCTCTTGGGGTATATTTGGGATGAAATTGAATAAGGTAGTGTTTTGGTGCATAGACTTCTTGACCATCAGCTAAACGTTCAATAAGATAGCCATAAGGCTCAGAAAATCTAAATCTCACAGTATAGCTATCAACCTTTTCAACTACTCCAGGTTTACCACCTATAGTAAGCCAACTTGGGAATGTTGGTGTTAGTTCCTTATTTGATATAATATCCTCAAACCAAAAAACTATGTCGTCTGCTGTAAAAGGTGTTCCATCAGACCATTTTATCCCTTTTCTTAGATAGAATGTGACAATTTTTCCACCATCAGAAACTTTCCACGATTTAGCAAGGTTTGGATATATATTCCTACGATTTTCATCAAAATATATAAGAGGTTCATGAGTAAGCCTATACCATCCCGTAGCATCTCCCATTCCTAGATGGGTCTGCCTTATTGTTCCTCCATACTGTCCTACCTCTTCAAAAGGTATCACTACCAATGGATCGTCTGGTAACCTCCTCTCCACTGGCGGCAGTTTTCCCTGTTTTACTAGATCAGCTAACATTGGTGCTTCATTAAACTTAGTAACCTTTTTACCGGTAAGCCTTTCGTAATCGGAAAGATTATACTGTCCTCCCTTTACTAATTCTCTTTGAGCAAAGCTTATGGGAATAAAAGTAATAGTTAAAGAAAGACCAATTAATAAGATTAAACAAATCTTTAGAAACCCTTTCATCCTTTTCTCCCTCCTCTCTTTATCTTGTACTTTCTCGGAAACTCTAGAGTCTCTTGTAGTCTCACTTCTAAAGATAGACCTTCCTAGGTTCACCCCCACAGCCCAACTATCTTGATTTTTATCCTTTGCCTCCTTATCCTAGTAGTAAAATCCCAGGACAAGGAGACGATAACTATGCTAAAAACTCAACACTGGTCACAGCATTCGTTATACCAAAAGAAGCTCCTGAATTCACTTAAATACCTTCTTTACTTATATAAAGATAGGATCGAAGAATACTCCGACCTCATAGATAGACTCTTCTACCTTAACCTAGACAACACCTAACAAGGTTTTGTCCCCTTACTACTCTAATACAGGTAGACCTGCTAAGTATCAAGCTGAAATACTTCGCCCCCTCGTCGCTATGGTCCACCTTAAAATCTATAGCATTACTAAATGGGTTAAAAAACTTAAGTCTGATAGAGTCCTTTCTATCATCTGTGGCTTTAACCCTGACGATGTCCCTGGTGTCGGTACCTTCTACGACTTCTTGAATAGATTCTGGATTGATACTGGTAAGCCCAGTAAAGTCAAAACCCCTATAGGTAAACCTAAGAAGCCTTCTAACCAGCAGGATAAACTTCCTCCTAAACATCCTAACGTCGTTAAAAATATCGTTAATAGAATCCTTAAAGGTAGAAAGGTTTCCTTGGGCCCTCAAAGGGTTATCTCTCTTCTATTCTCCGAAGTCGCTGTTAAGCCTTCTATCAAG
>JACIXS010000368.1 GCA_014360335.1 bacterium
CGCTTTCTATTTCCGTCTCTGCACTGGTTAACATGATGATTTCTGCTAGCAGAAAGTTTTTTATTGAAAACAAGAGCTTACTTCTATCTGATGAGAATTTAGATAAAATAACAAAGAGTGTAAGTAAAGTCGTAATGGATGAGAAGTGTTTCTTTTGCTCAGAAAAAGACTACTCCAATGAAGTACAACGAAGCTCCAATGTTGGCTGAATTAGTAAAGCAGGGAAAACTTCCACCAGTTGAACAGAGACTACCTGAAGAGCCATTAGTTTATAAAGAGGGAGAAGAAGTTCTTGCAGGAGATATCAAATTAGAAATCGGGAAATATGGTGGAACTTTGAGGATAGTGAACCCTGGTACTCCCGGTGGTGGTGAATGGTGGGCTATTAGTAGAGAGCCACTACTAACTCAATCTGGATTAGGTGAACCTGGTAAGAAGCCTAGAGGTAATGTCTTTAAAGGCTTTGATATGTCTAAAGATGCGAAGATATTTACATTCTATCTTAGAAAGGGAATGAAGTGGTCAGATGGAGAACCTGTTACTACTGAAGATGTACGTTTTGCTTATGAAGACGTTTTATTAAACCAAGAACTTACTCCTGTATTCCCTGTGTGGTTAGCTAATGAAGATGGAACACCGTTTAAGCTAGAAATAGTAGATAAATACACTTTCCGTGTAATATTTAAGAATTCCTACGGTCTATTCCCTTATACACTTAGTTTACATTGGCAGACATGGGACTCTGGTCCACTAATTCAGCCTAGTCATTATATGAAGAAGTTCCACATAAAATATACTCCCCTAGATAAGTTACAACCGCTATTGAAGAAAAATGGCTTAGGAGAAAAGGAGTGGGCTAGATTATATTGGCTCTATGCATGGGGAAGTTGGGGTTTAGGAGATACCAAAATTGGTTGTCCAACTTTAGCTCCTTATGTATTAGTAGATATGCCAACCCCTCAGGTAGCTATATTAAGACGTAATCCATACTATTGGAAAGTTGATGCTGCTGGTAATCAGCTCCCCTACATAGACGAGATTAGAGCAGATACTGTAACTAGAGTAGATATGCTACCTATGAAGATTATGGGAGGAGAGGTAGACTTAGCAAGACAAGCTGTATCTATAAAAGAAGTCGCTCTATATAAAGAGAATGAAGCAAAGGGTGGTTATAAGGTAAAGCTGTTGAAATTCCACTGTCCAATACCAATTACCTTCAACTACAGTAACCCAGATGCTGGATGGCGTAAGGTTGTATGGGACCGTAGATTCAGAGAAGCTTTAAATCTAGCTATAAATCGTAAAGAGATAATAGATGCGGTTTATAATGGCTTTGCTTCTCCATCTAGGATAACTCCTAGCGAATACAATCCTGCAAAGGCAAATCAGTTACTTGACAGTATGGGACTTAACAAGAGAGATGCGGAAGGTTGGAGATTAAGACCTGATGGAAAGAGGATGGAGCTTCTTATAGAGACTAGTGCTCCAGCCACAGACTTTATACCACTATGTGAATTACTAGTAGAGAACTGGAAGGCTATAGGAATCTACACTACGATGAAATATGTAGATTCTTCCCTTCTATCTCAGAGAGTACAGGCGAATCAGACCCAAGTTGTTGTCAGTACCTGGTTTGACTTGCCTGTTATAGAAGGTAACCCCTATATGATAGACTGGGTAGTTCTAAATGATAGAGCTAAAATCTCTACTGGATTTTGGGAGTGGTATACTTCCTTCGGGAAGAAAGGTATGGAACCACCTGCTGCATTTAAGCCTGTGTTTACTCTATATAGGAAGATGAAATCTAGTAAAACACCAACAGAGATAAAGAAATATCTAGAGACCTGGAAGAAGACTATTCATGATACTCTATTCTTACTAGTTCCAGTGGAAGATATAATGATACCTTTGATTGTTAATGAAAAGCTAGGAAATGTTCCAGAAAAAGGATATCAGATTTTGGGTAACTTTGGAGGAGAAGTCCTCTTTTATAGATAATTTAATACTATAATGACTTGGAATCCCGGGTAAGTAAAACATTACTTACCCGGGATAATTATTTAGAAAGAATGGAGGTATATCATGCTAACTTATATAGTTAGAAGACTCCTAATGATCATTCCATTATTGATTGTTCTTTCTATAGTCTCTTTTATTATTATTCAGCTCCCTCCAGGTGATTATTTGACGGTTTATATGGAACAGCTTAGAAGATCTGGAGCTTTAGTTAGCGAGGAGACTATTGCGAGATTAGTTAGAGAATATGGGCTAGATCGTCCTATTTATATGCAATATTTTATATGGATAAAGAATATAGTAACTCAAGGGAATTTTGGGCGTTCCTTTCAATGGAATAAGCCTATAAATGAACTCATTAGAGAAAGATTAGTATTAAGCGTAGTTCTTTCCTTGCTTTCTATAACTTTAACTTGGCTAATAGGGGTCCCTATCGGTATATATTCCGCTATACGTCAGTATTCAGTTTTTGATTATATATTTACCTTTATAGGATTTATCGGTCTTTCTGTCCCTGGATTTCTCTTGGCTTTAATAATCATATGGTTTGCTTATTCACAATTTGGATTAATGGTTACAGGTCTTTTTTCTCAAACATACGTGGATGCCCCCTGGACTCTGGCAAAAGTGATTGATATGCTTAAACATATATGGGTACCAGTAATAATAATAGGTATGGCTGGAACCGCAGGACTTATTCGCACAATGAGAGCCAATTTACTAGATGAACTTAGGAAGCAGTATGTCATAGTAGCTAGAGCTAAGGGGTTGCCTGAAAGGAAATTACTTTTTAAATATCCTGTTCGTATAGCAATAAACCCTATGATAAGCACTATCGGTTGGACTTTGCCTTCTATCTTTTCAGGAGAAACCATAGTCTCTATAGTTTTAAATCTTCCGACTATGGGTCCTCTATTTATGCAGGCTTTGTTAGCTCAAGATATGTATCTTGCAGGAAGCTTTGTATTAATAGCAAGCTTCCTTACATTGATAGGGACTTTACTTTCTGATATCCTTTTGGCGTGGGTAGACCCCAGAATTAGATATGAGAATGTTGGTAGTGGAGGCTGATGATAATGGCAGAGTTTAAGGATTTTCAAGACAATGAATATACGGTTGAAAAAGAAGAGATAGAAGAGATATGGCTTGCATCTCAATGGAAGCTGATATGGTGGAAATTTAGAAAACATAAACTGGCTATATTTAGTATGTATGTTTTGGCTTTATTATATATTTTAGTTCTTTTCTGTGAGTTTATTGCTCCATATAATCCATGGAGGCGTTTTGAGGACTATAAAAATGCTCCTCCTCAGATAATCCGCATCTATGATAGAAAAGATGGATTTCGAGGACCATTTGTCTATGGCTTAAAATCAGAGATGAATATGGAAACTTTTCGTAAGATGTTTGTAAATGACCCTACAAAGAAGTATCGTTTACGTTTATTTGTAAGAGGAGATAGCTATAAACTTTGGGGACTATTTCCTAACAATCTTCACCTTT
>JACIXS010000369.1 GCA_014360335.1 bacterium
AGGGAGTGATACAGTGAACTCAAAAGAATTGCTGTTAAAGGCTATACATAATGGGGAGGTAGAAAGAATACCTTGGGTTCCATTTGTAGGCTGCCATTCTGCAAGTCTTATAGGGGTTAGCGCAGAAAACTATTTCAAAAATGATAGATATATAGTGGAAGGAGCAACGAAAGCCTTCGAACTATATAAGCCAGACGGGTTACCAGTAACATTTGATCTTCAAGTAGAGGCTGAGGCTTTAGGATGTAAACTTATATATTCGGATACAAATCCACCATCAGTAGCAGAACATCCGCTAGCGGAGGGGAAAAGACTTGAGGATTTAAAGATACCAACTGAGGATGACGGTAGGTTTCCAATAGTTTTAAGGTCCGCTAGAGAAATAGTTAAAAGATTGGGGGATAAGATAGCCATATACGGACTTGTTACCGGTCCTTTTACTTTGGCACTACATCTTAGAGGGACAGATATATTCTATCAGATGATGGATGAACCTGAGGAAGTTCATAAGCTTATGAGTTTCTGCCAAAAGGTATCAATGAATAGTGCTAGGA
>JACIXS010000370.1 GCA_014360335.1 bacterium
AAATAATGTATCTCTGTGGAGATAAGATAACTCTATTATCTGGAGATGATAAGATTATACTTCCAGTAATGTCTATTGGGGGGAAAGGTGTGATTTCGGTAGTAGCGAACATAATTCCAGATAAGGTTTCTTCTCTGATTAAAGCCTTTCAGGCTGGTAATTATCAGGAAGCATTAGAATTATTCCAGAAAGTGGTTTACCCTTTAAGCCGGGCTATGTTTTACGAAACTAATCCTATTCCAGTAAAAGCTGCAGCGCGTTTAATAGGGTTACCTGCTGGAAACTTACGCCTGCCTTTGGTGGATATGGAAGAGAATAATTTAAGAAAGTTAAAAGAAGATTTAAAGAGATTTGGATTATTAAAGGAGTGAAATTATGATTCGAGTTGTTGTATGTGGTGGATGTGGCAAAATGGCTTCTCTGGCTGCAACCTATATTTTAGCCGACCATTTATTACAACTGGTGGGAATAATTGAATCTTCAGCGCATCCTGCTTGTGGTAAAGATTGGGGAGAGACTATTGGTAAGGGGAAAACTAATATCATTGTACAGGATAATTTAAAGATGATTATTGGTCAAGGCGATGTAGTAGTTGATTTTACAAACCCTGAGGCAAGTATAGCCCATCTGGCAGTTT
>JACIXS010000371.1 GCA_014360335.1 bacterium
GATAGAACTTGAAAGTTTTAAAGAGGCTATTAAGGAATCTGTCAATTCAAAGGTTGATTTTATTGTAATATCAGGGGATTTTTTCCATTCTAACATTCCTAACATGGAGGTTGTTAAGGAAGCTGCTAAAGTACTTAAGGATCTGAAAGAGGCTGAAATACCAGTATATGTATGTTATGGGAGTCATGATTACAGTCCAACTAGAACGTCAATGATTGATGTGCTTGAAAGCGCAGGCTTGTTAAAAAGGGTTGATAACATCCGCAGAGGAGAAAAAGGGTATACCCTAGATTTTATCAAGGACCCGGTGACTGGGGCGAAACTTACAGGCATATCAGCCCGTAGAATGAGCATGGAAATAGAACAGTTCAAATACCTTAACAAGGAATCGCTAGAATCCGAGGAGGGCTTTAAGATATTCCTTTTCCATAGTGCCATAACAGAACTTAAACCAGCATACCTTTCAGAGATGGAATCCATACCATTAAGCCTTTTCCCCCGAGGCTTTGATTATTATGCTGGGGGCCACCTACATGAGAGAATAGAAAAGTATGAGGAAGATTATGGTCTTATAGTCTATCCTGGGCCATTGTTGGGATCATATGCAACTGATCTTGAAGCGAATGCTAAGGGTAAAGAACGGGGATTCTATATTGTAGAATTTGATGACACTATAAAGGGTGTGAGTTTTCTGCCTTTGGATCTTGTTGAATATGAGTATTTTGGATATGATGTTACTGGTAAGAGCTCTCAGGAGGCTATGGATGATATAATCTCCGAGCTTCAGGTTTATGATGTGGATGGTAAAGTTGTTATGGTGAAGATTTGGGGTGAGCTTTCATCGGGTAAAACAGCTGAGATAGACCCT
>JACIXS010000372.1 GCA_014360335.1 bacterium
TCTCTACATCTAATATGAGTTCGTCTACACTAGAAGCTAGGTTCACAATCCTCTTTATACCCTTTACCTTTGAGCTTCTTGCCAAGAGTTTGTAAATGTCTCCAAACTGTTGACGGGTCTATAGAGATATTAATTTGGAACATTGGGGTAGCTTTTAAACTCATCAACCATCTGTGCAACAATTATTGCACAGGCTAGCCTTGTATAAGGTTGACTTAAGAGATATAATTTTATTAAAAGTGTAGTAGCCTCTTGGAAGCTCTCCTTGACAAATGTAAGGAGGGAATAAAATATAGTAAAATATAGGTAAAAGATAAGTATGAGGGTCATACCCCCAGGGCTATAAAGCCCGAATAGAAAGAGATTGTACCTTGATAGTTAAATATTTGGGAGTAAAAAAGAAAACAACTCTAAGAGATCTTCCTGTAGTCTCTCATACTCTTATATCCTAGTACCAAACAAACTTAAATCTACTTAGCCTCTTCAACCCAACTGATAAGCTTTCTAACTATATTAGGCTTAGCAAGGTCCATCCAAGCGGATAGCTGATTGATACATACAAGAGCTATCAGCCATATCCACTGTTTCCTGCTATAAACCCTAGCTTTCTCCAATTTTAGACGAGGACCTATACTTAGTATAGAGTTCATTCCATAGCTTAGAGCCTTAAGCACTAACGCTATC
>JACIXS010000373.1 GCA_014360335.1 bacterium
GAATAATAGGAATCGCTGAATTCAATGGAATTGCCCCTTTGGATGCTAAAGCAACTACCGTGCTTGTGGTAACACTACTACTCTGTACAATAGCAGTTACCACAGCTCCTGTTATGACCCCTAGGATAGGATTTCTACCCATGGTAATTATAGCCTTTGAAAACGGGGCCCAATTTTTAAGAGCCAAGATAGAAGAATCCATAAGACTTAAACCAAGGAAGAGCATACCAAAGCCAAACATAGCCTCCCCGATATATTTTACATATCTTCTCTTCCCGGCAAATATAAGTAAAAAGCCAAGAAGGAGAAAATAGGGAGCTATAACTGTAAGTTTAAAGGCAACTAATTGAGCGGTTATAGTGGTTCCTATATTTGCGCCAAAGATTATACCAAGAGAACCTTCTAAAGTAAGTAGGCCTGCATTTACAAAACCTACAACAAGAACTGTTACTGCACTACTACTTTGGACTATAGAAGTTACTACAGTTCCAATTAATAGTCCTCTCCATGGGGAAGCACTTATCTTCTCAAATATAGACCTCAGTCGAGCCCCAGCTGCCTTTTCTAGGCCTGAGCTCATCTGAATTATACCATAGAGGAATA
>JACIXS010000374.1 GCA_014360335.1 bacterium
TTATAGCGGATCTGCCTATCTCACAATACCCAGGGCACCCATCTAGACAAGTCACACACATTCCACTAAACGGGGAGAAATCCTTCTCCCTTAACCTAGTAAGCGTAGCATCAGACGCATTAGGTCTAGAAAAAGACATTATCTATATACACCTCCTTCATTGGACTTATTTATTTATAGACAAAGTATACCCTTCTTTGGGAATCCGCCATCGGATAAGAAAACAGTAAGGCGCCGTTGCCTTGAACTGTTATGATATATTATAAACATAATACAAACCTTGTCAATAGAATGTGGGGTAGGAATATAACTCCCTCTGACAAAACTCCATATTCACAGCAAAGATTCATCGTCAGAAAACATCTAGATGAATATTTAGAGACGGGAGGTTAAAGACTCAATATCCAATAACAAGAAGAACCCTAATAAATTATTTAGATTATCTTGAAGATATCGGTCTCTTCTCTTTTACTAGAAAATTCTCCTACTTGTTAAAGGGACAAGCTTAAACTTTAAGAAAATACGTAGATAATGGAATAAAGTATGCTTATAGTTTCAGATTTTCAAAAGATATTGGAAAGATATTAGAAAACTCAGTCTTTTTGGAGTTAAAGAGGAGAAAAGCCCAAAATCCATTCTATAATATATTTATTGGAGAAACACTAAGAGCGAGATTGATTTCATATTAATGAAAAATACAAAGGTCGTAACATTAATTCAGGTATGTAGTAATATAGATGACTTTAGGACAAAAGAAAGAGAATTTTCTTCCTTACTTAAAGCTTCTAAAGAGTTTGATTGTAAAGACTTATTA
>JACIXS010000375.1 GCA_014360335.1 bacterium
CACAGCCTCCTAAGCTCGTCCGGATCGGACTCCGCCAGTTCAAACACCCCCACTTCCGTGTCCTCGGGCACGGAAAGAAGGCCCAAGGGAACGCCGATCTCCGTGTTATAGCTTTCCGGAGCGCGATAGGTGCGATAGGCGGGGGCGAGGGCCGCGGCCAAAAGTTCCTTCGCCGTGGTCTTCCCCACGGACCCAGTGACCCCCACGGCGATGAAGTCCAACGACTCCCTGCGCCAGAGGGCTAGGTCCCACAGGGCTTTTTTCACGTCCGGAACGAGGAGGAGGTTGTGACCCACCCCGGGGTCACGGCAGACTAGGGCCCCTACAGCCCCCCGGGCGAAGGCCTCGGCTAAAAAATCGTGCCCATCGTGCTTCTGCCCAGGGAGGGCCACAAAAAGCTCGCCCGGCTGGATCCGGCGGGAGTCGGCGCAGGCCCCGCGTACCTCATAGGGCGCTTTGGGGCGGAGAACTTCCACCCCCAAAACCTCCGCCGCCTCCCGAAGATCCCACATCACCTAACCCC
>JACIXS010000376.1 GCA_014360335.1 bacterium
TGAAGTTAAAAGCATTGATGTTAGGAAAAAGCAGGTAGCTATTTACGATATTAAAAACAAGAAGACCTATAGAGAAAGTTTTGATAAATTAATTCTTTCCCCGGGAGCAGTCCCTATCAAACCTTCAATAAAGGGATTTGACGCCCCTAATGTATTTACTCTGAGAGATATTCCCGATGCTTTAGCCATTAAAAATTATGTAGATGAACATAGTCCAAAAAGTGCAATAGTGGTAGGGGCCGGTTTTATAGGAATGGAGCTAGTAGAAAATCTTCATAGAAGAGGGATAGCTATTACTATAGTTGAATTAGCCAGCCAGGTTTTAGCTCCTCTAGATGCTGAAATGGCTTCTTTAATTCACCAACACCTCAAAGAAAAGAAGGTAGAATTTTATTTAAATGAGGAGATAAAGGAAGTTGAATACCAAAAAGAGTTTTCTCTAGTTAAATTGAATAGTGGTAGAGAAATAAAGACCGATATGCTTTTAATTAGCATAGGGGTACGCCCCGAAGTTACTCTGGCGAAAGAAGCTGGGTTAGAATTAGGCCAAAGGGGTGGTATCAAAGTAGATCGTAATTTAAGAACTTCCCATCCTGATATCTACGCAATTGGTGATGCTATCGAAGTGTTAGATTATATTAATAGAAATCCTGTCCTTATTCCTCTGGCTGCACCGGCCAATAAACAGGGAAGGATCGTTGCTAATAATATTTGTGGGAAGTGTGGGAAGACAGAAGAATACGAAGGTACCCAGGGTACTTACATTTTAAAAATATTTGAAATGACTGTAGCAGCTACTGGAAATAATGAAAAATTACTTAGAAAGTTTAATATCCCTTATGAAAAATCTATTACTCATTCGGCATCTCATGCTGGATATTATCCAGAAGCCCGTCCTTTGTCAATTAAACTAATCTTTTCTCCGGAAAATGGCAAGATATTAGGTGCCCAGATAGTTGGTTATGACGGAGTAGATAAAAGAATAGATGTAATTGCTACAGCCATAAGAGCAGGAATGACGGTCTATGATTTAGAAAAGTTAGAGCTGGCTTATGCCCCACCTTACTCTTCAGCTAAAGATCCCGTCAATATAGCTGGGTATGTAGCTTCCAATATCTTAAAAGGAGACATTAAGATAATCCACTGGCATGACATAGAAAAGTTAAATCAGGAAAATTCTGTGCTAGTTGATGTGAGG
>JACIXS010000038.1 GCA_014360335.1 bacterium
TGCTATTTACCTCTGGTTATAGGGAATTTTATCTGATGGGACACAGTATGGGAGGACTTATAGTAACTAGATTTATTCAAGAGTATCAGGAATTTATCAAACAGACAAAGACCTTAATTCTGTCCTCTCCGTTTTTTGGATGGAGAAATGTTTCACCTTTAAGGCTCAATTTTATAAAATTTCTCTCATTTATAACCCCTAGTCTCTACCTAATTAATGTTGTTAATCCTGACCACCTTAGTCATTCTAAAGAGGTGGCAGATAGATATAGAAATGACCCCCTTATCAATAATAGAATCACTGTTAGACTTGTTGTAGAGATAGACAAAAATATGAGGTTACTAAGAGAAAAACTTAATGAACTCTTCCCTTCTGTGTTACTCCTAGCCTCCGGAAAAGATTATCTAGTAGATACAAAATCTGCAATAGATATCTTTAATAGATTTAATTCACCGCTTAAAAGACATCACATCTTTCCTGAAAGTTATCACGAAATACTGAATGAGGAAGATGTTAAAAAAACTGCCTATAAGATGATTAAACAGTGGATTGAAGAGATAGACAGAGAATGAAAGCTATCTATAATTCATTATTTAGCCCTTTTCTCAGTCTTCTCTCTGCTGGTATGACCTTAGTCTCATAAGCTTCTATCTTAGCATTAAGTCTCTCCAATGCCTTTTTCATCTCCTCGATACGGGCAATAAGTTGGTTTCTCTGCTCAATTAAAATTTGCTTTCTAGCCTCAATAGTTGCATCTCCCTGCTGGAACAGCTTGACATATTCTATTAGGGCTTCGATCTGAACTCCAGCATTTCGCATACATTTAATGAACTCAATCCACTTACAATCTTCTTCGGTATAGTCACGAATTCCGCTTCCATTACGGCTTATCCTAGGAATCAGTCCAATTTTTTCATAATACCGGAGTGTATCCTGAGAAAGCCCATACTTTTCACTTACCTCTTTTATTGTCATACTCTGTCCCTCCTAAATTATTCCCAAAAGCCTATTTTATGTAGCCATTCAGAAATTCTAGACTGTATATCCCCTGTACCACCTCCATAAACGACAAAAGGTTCTAAGACGTTTGATCTTGGGCACAGTTTAGCTATGTCTTTTACTATTTTCCCCTGTCCGCCTCCACCATGTGAGCAAAATGGCACAATAGTTTTACCAGAAAGGTCATAGGTCGATAAAAAGGTGGCAACCGGAGGAGCGATAGTGCTCCACCAGTTGGGTGAACCGACAAAGATTGTATCGTATAAATCTATATTATCAATCTTGGTCTTTATTGGTGGCATATAACCCTGCTGTATCTCTCTTTTTGCCTGTTCCACAGTGGCATTATAGGAGTTAGGATAAGAATGCTCT
>JACIXS010000377.1 GCA_014360335.1 bacterium
AGAATCCTACCTCCCACTATCTTCCCAGGGGGAGGAATAAGCCTCATTATCGAAAGTGAGGTAACACTCTTACCACATCCGCTCTCCCCAACAAGGCCTAATGTCTTACCAACTTCTATAGAGAAAGAAACCCCATCTACAGCCGGAACAACCCCATCCTCTGTATAAAAATATGTCTTCAGGTCTTCAACCTTTATCAATACGTTATTACTCATATCTTCAACCTCGGATCTAATGCGTCTCTCAATCCATCACCTAAAAGATTAAAGCCAAAAACTGTAATCATAATGGCCAATCCAGGAAAGAATGAATACCATAGATTGGTCCTCAAGAAATCTTTAGCATAATCAATCATAGAACCCCAACTGGGTGTAGGCGGTTGTGCTCCTAACCCTAAAAAGCTTAAGCTGGATTCTATCATAATAGCTCCCCCCATACCTAGAGTGGCGGATACAATAATTGGTGCTATACAGTTTGGAAGTATATGCCTAAATATGATTCTGGCATTACTAGCCCCTAAGGCTCTAGCTGCTTCTACATACTCCGATTCTTTCAAACTGAGGACCTGTCCTCTTATAAGTCTAGCAGTCCCAGCCCAGTTAAGAGCCCCTACCGCTATAAACACATTAGAGATACTTGGTCCTAAACTTACCACTATAGCGATGACAAATAAAAGAAAAGGAAATGCAAAGACAATATTAGTCAATTCTACTATGAGATGGTCAACCCAACCTCCAAAGTAGCCAGAGATACTACCAAGCAAAACTCCAACTACAGTTGCTATACCTTCTGCTATAATCCCTACTTCAAGAGAAATCCTAGAGCCAAATATTATTCTAGAAAGGATATCCCTACCAAACTCATCTGTTCCAAGAGGATGTTTAAGGGATGGAGGCTGGAGATATTCTTCATAATTAACCTCGTATGGATCATATGGAGCAAGCCATGGGGCAAATATGGCTGTTAATATCAATACAATGATTATATAAAGACCTACCATTGCTAACTTATTCTTCCTCAACCTTTTAAATGCATCTCTCCAGTATGAGGTTGACCTTACAGTTTCTAATTCCCTATTCATATCTTATCCTCGGATCAAGAAATGCATAAGATATATCCACTATAAGGTTAGCAAATATAAATATAATAGCAGTAAAAAGCACAGTACCTTGGACCATAGGGTGGTCTCTCTTTATTATAGCATCCACAGATAATCTTCCAATACCTGGCCAGGCAAATATCGTTTCTGTCAAAACCGCTCCACTTAGAAGACTAGCCAATTCCATTCCTAAGATAGTAACTACCGTAATTAGAGTATTCCTCATCGCATGGATGTATATAACTCTTCTCTCCGGAAGCCCTTTTGCCCTAGCTGTCCTTATATAGTCCTGTCTTAACACTTCTAAAAAACTTGAACGGGTCATTCGGGCTATATAGGCAGCTGGTCTTATACCCAAAGTAACCGCAGGAAGAATTAGACAGGAGATATTACCATATCCAGATATAGGTAGCCAGCCCAATGTATAACCAAATATCCACATAAGTAATAGCCCCACCCAAAAGACTGGCGCTGAGACACCCATAAGGGCTATTACCATACTAGAGTAATCAAAAAGGTAATACTGCCTAGTAGCAGAAATAATACCAGCTGATAATCCTATAATAGAAGCTACTAACATCGACGCCAATGCTAATTTCAATGTGGCGGGAAATCTTGTCAAAATTTCTGATAAAACCGGTCTATTTGTAGCATAAGAACGGCCAAAATCTCCCCTTAATACGTTACCTAAGAACCTAAAATACTGAACCGGAAGCGGATCATCTAACCCCATCTGCTTTCTTATCATAGCTATAGTTTCTGGGTCTCCCCTCTGTCCCATTAGAATCCTTATAGGGTCTCCAGGAACTACATACATAAGCAAAAATGTTATTGTAATTATACCTATAAGTGTTGGTATAGTCAAAAGTAATCTTCTTATTATATAGTTTGTCATCTCTCCTTCGATCTCCATAAAATAGCCTGGAGGTTTTACCTCCAGGCTTACTAAAATTTATTTCTAAATATTTTTCTATTTATCTAACCAAACCTTCTCTAATTTTGCAGTAAATGGTCCCATACCAGAGAAGTCAAAGTCCATAACATATGGCTGTTTAATAGCTCTACTTACATAGAAGTATATAGGAGCCCAAGGTGCATCATCCATAATTATAGCCTCTGCTCTCTTATAGAGAGAATTTCTTGTTGCTCCCGGAGGCATCGTCTTAGCCTTATCTGTAAGTTCATCTACTGTTGGATTCTTATAGTATGCCCCATTTCCACCAGGACCCCAGTTTTTAGAGTTAAATAGTACCCAGAGGAAATTATCTGCATCTGGATAGTCTGCTATCCAACCTAATCTGAATAACTGTGTCTCTCCTCTATCCACCTTCTCTAGATACTGTGCCCAATCCATCTGAACCAATTCTACATTTATACCTATTTTCTTTAGGTCAGACTGAATAGCTTCACATATTCTCTGATGGGTAGCACTCTTATTGAATGCCAACTCCAAAGTAGGCAATCCTTTTCCATTAGGATAACCTGCCTGTTTAAGTAATCTCTTAGCCTTCTCAGGGTCATATGGAATAGGCGGACGCTTACTATATCCAGGGATGCCAGGAGGTAGAATACCAGTAGCAATCATTACTGAATCTCTCATAATAACTTTAACTATCTGTTCTCTATTTATAGCATAATTGATAGCCTGACGAACGAGTTTATTATTTAATGGAGGTTTCTGACAGTTCATTCCAATATAGTAAGTTCCAAGCTCTGGCTTCATAATAATGTTATCTTTCCATTTGGGATCGTTCTTTAATCTGTCTAACTCACTGGGCGGAACATTCTCATACCAATCTAAGTTGCCCTTCTCAAACTCCATTATAGCAACGGTCTCATCTGGGATGATTCTTATCTCCAATCTATCTACATATGGTCTACCAGCAAAGTAATCCTTATTGGCTTCAAGAATGACCTTATCATCGTGAGTCCAACTTACAAACTTAAAAGGACCAGAACCTACTGGCTTACTACCAAAATCTGGCCCTAGTTTTTCTACCTCTTCCTTTGGAACTACCCAGAAGCAAGAGTATGGTAACATCTGTAAGAAGTAACCTCTTGGTTCCTTAAGAGTTACTCTAAAGACATACTTACTTGGTGCCTCTACCTTAGCTATATCCTCCATAAAGTTAGCTCTTTTACTCTTGGTAGCTGGGTCCATAACCCTCTTCCAAGAGTAGACAAAGTCCTCAGCGGTAACCTCACGTCCATTATGGAACTTTACCCCTTGACGGAGATTGAATGTGTAAACTTTCCCATCCTTAGAGATAGACCAATTCTTAGCTATAACTGGGACAATCTTTAGATTCTCATCGTAATCTACTAGTCCATCGAAGATCTGTCTAGCTACCATATCAGAAGTCGTATCTGTTATTTAGGCAGGGTCTAAGGTTGGCGGGTCTGATGTCACTGCAGTCCTTAGCACGCCACCATACTTTTTGGTAGTAGCGCTCATTCCTACCGTCTGGAAGAGTGCCAGTAGCAAGGACATAACCACTAGAACACTTAAAAACCTTTTCATCTTGCAATACCTCCTTGACTTTATAAATTTTATATTGATTATACCACACAGTAAACATTATCACAATCATAGAATTTAGGGAAAACGCATCTTAAATATAAACAATTCGAAAATGTCTTTAATATAAAAATGAATAAAGGTATAATATACACAAATTATGTCTTATGGAAAAGGAGAGATGTAAGCTAATTCAAAGTAGTTGAGTAGATAATAAAAGTTCAAGTCTAGCTAAATCTCTAGGAGGTATCGATACTTAAATAAAAATAAAAGAGGAGGAGTGATTAGAGATGTATAATAGGCAAATAGTAAGGTGGTTTGCAATTCTAGTAATAATTTGCTTCTTTTTAACCTCATTTCAAATTGTCTATTCTCAAGTAAAGATGCCTTCTCCTGCTTTCTATAACTCTCCAGCTGAGTATACTAAGGCAACTGGCAAAAAGATTACCAAATACAAAGAAGCACCCATGTTACAAGAATTGGTAAAGCAGGGGAAGCTTCCACCTGTAGAGAAAAGACTTCCGGATGAGCCTTTAGTAATAGTTCCAGTAGAAGAAGTAGGACAGTATGGAGGAACCTGGCGTAGGGCTTGGCTAGGTAGAGCAGATTCACCAGGACCTGATAGAATAACTACAGAGAGACTTATCTATTTTTCACCAGATGGGAAGGATTTAGTTCCCAATATTGCCAAAGCTTGGAAGATAAGTGCGGATAGAAAGGAATTTACCTTTTATCTAAGAAGAGGGATGAAGTGGTCTGATGGTCAGCCATTTACTGCTGATGATATACTTTTCTGGTATGAGGATATAATTCTAAACGATGAACTAACACCAACCAAACCAGCATGGCTTACAATTGGAGGGAAATTAGGAAGAGTCCAAAAGGTTAGTACTTATGTAGTCAAATTTATCTTTGACCAGCCATATGGACTATTCCTAAGATATTTGGCTGGGCCTCCGGGTCATGGTATATGCTACTATCCTAAGCACTATCTAAAGCAATTTCATCCTAAATATACGCCGAAAGAGAAATTGGACGCCTTAGTTAAGGAAGCAGGACTACAGTACTGGTATCAGCTTTTCTCTACCAAGACTGATCGATGGATGAATACAGACCTACCTGTAATATCTGCATGGAAATGTGTAGTACCAGCTACGAGGCCTCATATGGTCCTCGAGAGAAATCCGTACTATTGGAAAGTTGATATTGAAGGGAATCAGCTTCCGTATATAGACAGAGTTGACCATGAATTTGTAGAGAATATTGAAGTAATCAATATGAGGGCGGTTGCTGGACAGATAGATATGCAGGCGCGACATATCCTCTGGCAGAACTATACCCTCTTTATGGAGAATAAGGATAAAGGAGATTATAGGGTAATTAAGTATAAAGACGACTTTGAAACCAATATGGCTATAGCATTAAACCTTAACCATAAAGACCCTGTTCTTAGACAGATATTCAATGACGATAGGTTCCGTAAAGCCCTTTCTCTAGCTATAAATAGAAATGAGATAAACCAACTCTGTTATTTAGGAATGTGCGAGGAACCTAGACAGGTAGTCCCACTACCAGAGTCAGGATACTTCTCTAAGGAACTCGCCTATGCATACATAGAGTATAATCCCAAGGAGGCAAATAGACTGTTAGACGAGATAGGACTTAAGAGAGGTCCAGATGGAATTAGGCTTAGACCTGATGGTAAACCTTTAATGATAACTATAGAACTTACGCCAGCCTTTGGTCCCTGGGTAGATGCCTGTGAGCTTATAGCAAAGTATTGGACCGATGTCGGAGTCAAAACTGCGGTAAAGAGTATGGAAAGGTCTCTCTTCTATACACGTAAGGCAGCTTTAGAGCACGATGTAGCAATATGGACAGGTTCTGTTGGGATGCAACCACTCATTGATCCTAGATGGTATATGCCTTGGAGCACCGAGTCCAATCATGTCATAGCATATGCGCAATGGTACCAATCTGGTGGGAAGATTGGAGAAAAGCCAACAGGAGACCTATTAAAAACTATAGAACTCTACGAAGAGATAAAGAAGACTTCT
>JACIXS010000378.1 GCA_014360335.1 bacterium
TGATAGCCCTAGCTCTCTTTTCCATCCTATTCAAAGAAGGGAAGTCCTTTCATCCCAAGAACAAATTTTTTGACAATAAGTTGTGGTCTTGTTATAGCTGAGCCAACTACTACTGCATGGGCTCCAAGGTCTAGGGCATACCTTGCCTCTTCTGGTCTCCATATATTCCCTTCCATAATGATAGGTATTGGTATTTCTTTTACCAGAGCCTTCAATAGTTCGAAGTTTGGTTTTTTGGCGTTTTTGGTGTATTCTGTATAACCTGAGAGCGTTGTGCTTATTAAGTCTACCCCTGCTTGATATGCTAAGATTCCCTCTTCTAGTGTAGATATATCAGCCATAAGTATTACATCAAATCTTTTCTTTATCTCTCTTATAAACTCATCTCCCATAAACCCTTCCGGATGCAATCTTTTTGTTGCATCTACCGCTACTATATCTGCTCTTGCCGAAATTACCATCTCTACATGTCTTAAAGTAGGAGTAATGTAGGGTCCATATCCAGATATACTTTCCTTATAGATGCCTATGACAGGTAGTGGGACTGTTTCTTTTATGGCTTTTATATCAGATACCCCATTAGCCCTTATGCCTACCGCTCCAGATTCAAAACTTGCCCTAGCAAATGCAGACATTACGCTAGAACCATACATAGCATCACCAGGATAAGCCTGGCATGAAACAATAAGTCCACCCTTTAGTCTTTCTATGACTTCTTTCATAATCTATCCTAAAGCCTCTAGGATCCTTCTTGTATTCTTTATACTCTTTTCCACTCCGTACTTAGGGTCTTCTGGTCCCTCATACTCAAGAGATAGGTATCCTTTGTATCCTGAATTTTGTAGTATCTTTAATACTTCAGGTAGATTTACCTCTCCTTCTCCAGCAACAGTTCCTACTAATTTTATTCCCCCTAGTCCTCTATATACTTCTCCTTCATAATCGGAGGGAACTTCCTTAAAATCTTTTAGATGAACATGAACAGCAACATCTGCAAGATTTTTTACTGCATCGACTGAGCTCTCTCCAACTAACAAGAAGTTACCAATATCCACAGTTGCCCTAAGATAATTAGAGCCAACTAATCCTATTATCTCTCTTACTTGACTACTCTTACCAGCTAAAAGACCGTGATTTTCTAACGCTAATATAACATTATACTTTTCGGCATACTTTGCCCCTTCTTTCAAGCCTTCTATTATCCATTCCTTTGCCTGCTCATATGTAAAAGGTGGCTTTAGGTCACCACTAAAGACCCTTACTATCTTACTGTTAAATTCTATAGCCATATCTACTCCAACCTTTATCTTATCTACTTCTAAATTCCTTTCCTCCTTAGTCTCTTTGACAAAATTATTACTTACTGCATAAGCAGATACTTCTAAACTATATTTGGCTAAAGCCTCTTTTACCTTTGGTAACTCATTCTCTTTATCCTTCCAGAAGAACTCTAAAAGCTCAACCCCATCTATTCCTAAGCTCCCTATATATTCCACAAATCCTAATGTATCCATCTCCCCTTTTCTATAGAGCTTGTGTAAACTCCACATACTAACTCCTAGTTTCATTATCTTTTTCCTCCTTTTTCAGTTATTTTTCTCCCCAAAGCATAGTAAATCTAGACACGCATGGGATAGGTCCTTTTTTTAAGTCTTCTTCCATCCTTTCAATTCCCTTTCTGAAAGCATCTTCACTTATTAGGTTTAGTGATGAAAAAGACTTCTCTCTATATGCGCTTATATCAGTTAGATAATAGTAGTATTCTGTCATTTCTTCTTTAATATTATGAAAACCTACCTCTTCCATTATACCTTTTAATTTCTCTATGGGTGGGTATCTTTTTAAGTCTACATCGAGGGTTTCAGGAAAGTATAGCGTAAGTGGTCTTCGGTTGCGAAGTATCCATTCAGAATCGGTAACAGTTACTATAACTCCACCGTATTTTAAGACCCTGTAAACCTCTCTGTAGTATCTTTGATGGTCTTTTATGTGATGTATCACATTTACAGAAAAGACAAAGTCGAAGAATTCATCGGGAAAATCTAGTTTGGTTGCATCTTGTACTTCAAAGTTCACACTGCTTTCTCTCTTTTTTGCAGTTGATAACATCTCTTTAGAGATATCTATTCCCCAAGCTTTACAGCCTTTTAATAAGTTTAATGCAATTATATAGTTTCCAGTCCCACAACCTATCTCTAAGACTTTTGTGTTCTTATCTATCCTAGTCAAGAGACTCTTTAAAACACCTGGATGTATCTCTCTATATTTAGCGTATGGTTCAGCTATCTTATCAAAACTAAATCCTTCCTCTTTAGTCATTCAATTTTGCCTTTTAATACTTTTTTAATACTTCTGTGTTATTATATCATAAATTAGAGTAAAATAAGGAGTTACGAAGGGATATGTATAAGATAGTAGATAAGAAGAGACTTTCAAATAATGTTGTTCAGATGACTATAGAGGTGCCCTTAATTGCTAAGGCTATAAAGCCGGGGCAGTTCATTATTATTATGGTCTATGAAAAGGGGGAGAGAATTCCCCTAACGGTAGTTACCTCTGACAAAGAGAGGGGTTTAATCACTATTGTGTTCCAAGAGGTAGGTAAGACTACTAAATTATTAGGTAAAAAGGAGATTGGAGAAGAACTCTTTGCTGTTATGGGTCCCAATGGGAATCCATTCCCAGTTAGGTATTATGGTAATGTTGTTCTAGTTGCCGGTGGTGTAGGTGTTGCAGAAGTGGTTCCTATAGCTAAGGCTCTGAAAGAGGCTGGCAATCATATTACTACTATAATTGGAGCTAGAACTAAGGAGCTTCTATTCTTTACTGACGTACTTGGCTCTATAAGTGATAAGTTATATGTAACTACAGACGATGGGTCATATGGCATAAAGGGTTTAGTTACTCTACCACTTAAGGAATTATTAGATACTTCGAGGATAGATATGGTTTTAGCAGTTGGACCTACAATAATGATGAAGGCAGTATCAGATTTAACTAGAGGATACAAGGTTAAGACCTATGTAAGCCTTAATCCTATTATGATTGATGGAACTGGTATGTGCGGAGGATGTAGAGTTACGGTAGATGGAAAGACTAGATTTGTCTGTGTTGATGGTCCTGAGTTTGATGGACATCTAGTTGATTTTGATGAACTTATGATGAGACAGAGAACCTATATAGAACAGGAACGATTAGCCCTTAAATTATTGGAGGAGAAAGATGCCTAAGCGTGCTAGAGTTCCTATGAGAGAACAAGACCCTGAAGAACGAATCAAAAACTTTGATGAAGTTGCTTTGGGATATAGTGAAGAGGAAGCTCTGTTAGAAGCTGATAGATGTTTACAGTGCCCTAAGCCTAAGTGTGTTGAAGGGTGCCCTGTAGAGATAGATATCCCTGCTTTTATATCTCTTATAAAAGAGAGAAAGTATAAAGAGGCTTATAGAAAGATAAAAGAAAAGGATAGCCTTCCAGCTATCACTGGTAGGGTATGTCCCCAAGAGAATCAGTGTGAAAAGACCTGTGTATTAGCAAGGGTAGGGGAGCCTATAGCTATTGGTAGATTAGAGAGATTTGTTGCGGACTACTGCAAGGAAAATGCTCAGGAAGTAAAAAAAGAGCCCTTTAATGGTAAAAGGGTTGCTGTAGTTGGTTCTGGACCTGCTGGACTTACAGTAAGCGCAGACCTAGCCAAACTCGGTTATTCAGTTACTCTTTTTGAAGCGTTGCATCTGCCAGGGGGAGTCCTGACATATGGGATTCCAGACTTTAGGCTACCTAAGGATATAATAAAGAGAGAAATAGAATATGTAAAAGCCCTTGGTGTAGAATTTGTTCCAAATGTAGTGGTAGGTAAGACGATACTTTTGGATGAGCTTTTAAAGGATTACAAAGCTGTATTTATTGGCTCTGGAGCCGGCGCACCTGTTTTCCTAAATGTGCCAGGGGAAAATCTATTAGGGATATATTCAGCTAATGAATTCCTATCTAGAATAAATCTTATGAGAGCTCATCTTTTCCCTGAATATGATACGCCACTTAAGGTAGGGAAAAAGGTCTTGGTTGTAGGTGGTGGCAATGTCGCTATGGACTCTGCAAGGGTTTCTAGAAGACTCGGAGCAGAGGTTACAATTCTTTACAGGAGGTCTAGAGAAGAACTCCCAGCTAGGTTAGAAGAGATAAAGAGAGCAGAGGAAGAAGGTGTCAATTTTATCTTTCTTGCTACCCCCTTAGCATTTAGTGGCAGTAACGGTTGGGTAGATGCGGTAGAGTGCCAGGAGATGGAGTTGGGAGAACCAGATGAAAGTGGAAGAAGGGCTCCTATCCCTAAGAAAGGGGCTACTTTCACTCTAAAGGTAGATACAGTTATTATTGCCATAGGTAATAGACCTAATCCTATCATCTCCAAGACTACCCAAGGTTTGGAAGTTGGTAGATATGGAGAGATCTTAGTTGATCCTGCGACTGGAAAAACTTCCAAGGTTGGGGTCTTTGCTGGTGGTGACATAGTAAGTGGTTCCGCCACTGTAATAGAGGCTATGGGTGCTGGACGGAGATCGGCTATAGCTATCCACAGATATCTAACTACCGGAGTGTGGTAGTAATATTTAAGCTTGAGAATTAGTATCTTTGAGTGGTAAAATATTTCTAGAAATATCTAGATGGGTGGAGGTGATGATGAATGCCATTCTATGTATATAGATGTGAAGGCTGTGGTAGAGAATTAGAGGTATTTCAGAGTATAAACGATAGACCCTTATTACAGTGCAGTGAATGTGGTGGAACACTTAAAAGACTTATATTTCCACCCACAGTGATATTTAAAGGGACAGGTTTTTATTGTACAGAGAATAGGAAGGGTAGTCCGCCTAAGGAGGAAGAAAGTGGCGGAAAAGATTCTGATAGTAGATGATGAGAAGCCGATTGTAGACTCAATAAAGTATACCTTATACAGAGAAGGATATGATGTGGTAGTCTCTTATGATGGAGAGGATGCCTTAGAGAAGTTTAAGAAGGAGAATCCGGACCTTATTATATTAGATATAATGCTTCCTAAATTGAGTGGATTGGAGGTTTGCCGAATTATAAGGCGAACCTCCAATGTTCCAATAATAATGCTTACCGCAAAAGGGGAAGATATGGACAGGGTTATAGGGCTAGAGTTAGGAGCGGATGACTATGTCCCTAAACCTTTTAGTATGAGAGAGCTGGTTGCTAGAATAAAGGCAGTTTTAAGGCGTGCTAAACTTCCAATAACTTCGACAAAAACAAAAGAAAAGTTAGAGTTTGATGATGTGGTGATAGATGTAGTTGGGAGAATTGTTACTAAAAGGGGTAAACCGATAGACCTTTCGCCTAAAGAGTTTGACCTATTAGTTACTCTAGCAGAAAATGAAGGTCGTGTTATGAGTAGAGAGTATCTCTTGAGCCATGTTTGGGGGGAAGATTTTTATGGTGATGATAGAACCGTAGATGTCCACATAAGATGGCTCAGAGAAAAGCTTGAGGATGACCCTAGTAATCCTAAATATATTCAGACTGTAAGGGGGATAGGGTATATATTAAGATCTTAAAAAATTTATTAGTTAATTTTATACTACCAGCTTTAATCCTTTATGTTGCCTTCTATGTAATAATACTCTCCTGTCTACCATATAGATACCTCATAGGAGGAGTTATCTTAGCCTTTACTTTGGGTTCCTATTATTTCCTTTTCAGAAAGATCAAGACGATTCTAGATAGAATTCTTTTAAATCTTAAAGGCCTACCTTCTTCTGGTAGCGTCTCTCCTATAGGAATCTTAGAGTTAGATGAGAGTATAAAGGAGATAAACAATTATATTAATAAGTTTAAAGAGGAGAATAAGTTATACTCTAGAGTATTTCAGAGTACACAGGAAGGGGTCATAGTAGTAAATAAAAATAAAGAAGTCTTAAGGGCGAATCCAACTGCTCTGAAATTATTGAACATAGACTCCTCTCAAAACCTAGAGAATCGTCAACTTATAGAGGTTATATGGAATTATACATTAGATGAGATGACAGGAAAGGTTATAGAGACAGGAAAAGCTTTATCAAAAGAGATTTCATTTGACCATCTTAATAACCGCATATTAGACGTAATGGTATCTCCTCTATTCAATGAGAAGGGCGAAATAAGAGGAGTTATTATAGTCTTTACGGATATAACTGAGAGGAAAAAACTTGAGAAGGTTCGACAAGATTTTATAAGTAATGTCTCTCATGAGCTTAAAACTCCTCTTACCTCTATAAAGGCTATGGTAGAGGTCCTACTAGAAGGTGGAGCGGAGGATAGTAAGCTCAGAAAGGACTTTTTAGAGAACATAAATCAAGAGGTGGACCGTTTATCTAGATTAGTAAACGACCTTCTTTTACTCTCTAGGTTAGAATCAGATAAAGAATTTCTAAATCCAGTCCCAACTGATTTTATTACTTTAGTAACTAGGACTGTGTCTAGGTTTCAGCCTAGAGCTATGAAAGAGGGCCTTACGTTATCCCTTGATATAAAAGGAGATATTCCTCCTTTAAAGGTTGATGTAAACTATATAGACCAGGTTATAAGTAACCTTATTGACAATGCTATCAAATATACCCCTTCAGGGGGAAAGATAGATATAGTAGTTGAGGATATTGGAAAAGAGGTAAAGGTCTCTGTAAAAGATACAGGCATAGGAATACCTAAGGAGGACCTTCCTAGGATATTTGAAAGATTCTATAGAGGAGATAAATCTAGGAATCTCAGCTTAGGTGGTGTTGGACTTGGGCTATCTATAGTAAAGCATATAGTTGAAGCTCATGGGGGAAAGGTTGGGGTAGAAAGCGATCTGGGAAAGGGAAGCACATTCTATTTTACACTCCCAAAAGGATAGCTGAGAATAGTTTTCTTAGCGCCTTTCCCCTATGGCTTACTCTGTCTTTTTCTTCTGATAAGATTTCTCCAAATGTTCTACCAAATTCCGGATAGTAGAATATAGGGTCATATCCAAACCCGCTATCTCCCCTAATCTCTTTTATTATGTATCCTTCGCAAGTTTCTTGGGTTACATGTATTATATCTTTCTCATCTATAAGACATACTGCACATACAAATCTGGCTCTGAGTTTTTCCTCTTGTAGGTCTCTTATCTGAGCTAGTAGTCTCTCTATGTTACTCTTATAACTTCCATCTTCGGAGAATCTAGCAGAAAATATGCCTGGTGCTTTGCCTAGCACATCTACCTCTAGCCCTGAGTCGTCAGATAACACTGGGACCTTAAATTCTCTGTAATAGGCTCTAGCTTTCAGAATAGCGTTCTCTATAAAGTCTCTACCCGTTTCTGCTACCTCTACGCTATATGGTGCAGGATTTATATCTACATCGAAATCTTTCAATATCCTCTTAAATTCTCTTACCTTATCTAGGTTTGAAGTGGCAAGTATTATCTTCATGTGTAATTCAACCCGTAATCTACTAATGGAATTGGGAATAAAGTACTTAGAATCCTGCTTAATCCCCGCAGAGCAGGGATTTCTATCTTTTTCTCTACAGAGCCAAATATAAGGGCAGGTAGGTTATTCTCCTCTATCTGGATCCTTTCATCTTTGAATCTTATAGTAATTGGAGGGTTAAATTCTATAGCAAAATCCTTATACTCTTCTCCAAGCATTCTCCTAAAGTAATCATCTAGCTTTTTCATAAGGCTCTTCGGATTTATTATCTTTACTGTGCCTTCAAAGCCTCTGTCTTCACCTCTTATACCTAGTTTTTCCATTATATATCCTATCTCTGTATCGGAGTTGAGAGTATCTAGCAATAGTGAATCTTTATTGTAGATCTCCAAAACAGTATAAAGAGAGTCTACTAAAGCAGATCTTGAACCACCTATCTCTTTTATACGTAGCATCTCACCCTGCGCTCTAGGTAATTGAATAGCCATATACGCTAGAGGAATGTTGTTGTCTTCGATGAGCAATACCTCTCCAGGTCTATTGACAACCATACTACATCTCAATAGGATTTTTAACTCTTCGTAGGACCTTAAAAATCTTACCTGCTCTAGCTCCATAATTCTTAGGAGCTTAGGGATATCATCTTCATTAACTTTTCTTACCCTTAGATTACTCTTTGAAAGTTTTGCCTTATCTATATGAAACACCTTATATAAACCAGCATTTATAGCTCCAAGCCGTCTATATAGTCCTCTACCTCCGGATATGAGCATTATATCTACACCTTCTTGGAGACTCTTTAGTATGCTATCCTGCATTAGTAAGGTAGCAAAGCCTCTACCTCTATACTCTGGATCAGTTGCTACTGAACCTATCATACAGACCTTTATCCTATTTCCTAAGATTATCACCTCGGAGAATATTATACCTACGAGCGAGACTATCTTGTTATCTTCTTTTATAATTCTAAGATTCTCGCAATTCTTTTCAGAAAATAGTAGCGGGTATTCTCTTCCCATATCCCCTTCAATATTGCTTCTAAAGACCCTATTAGATAACTTTACTATCTCTTCTAGTTCTTCAATTCTTGCCCCTCTAGGTCCTTCCATATGAAATTCCTCCTAATCTATCGGTTTTAGTAAGACCTTGAGTCCCTCTCTACTTTCGACTAGTTCAAACCCTTTCTGCCACTGGTCTATAGTAAGCTCGTGGGTTATAAGTTTCTCTAACTCTATAATCTTTTTATCCATAAGTATGAGACATTTCTCCCATACATCCCAGTTATGACTGAATGTAAAGTTAACTGTAACCGCTTTTGAGATTAATGGGTCAAGAGAGAACCCTAATGGAGCTGGCCCCCATCCTATCTTGTTTATCTGACCTGCTGGTCTTACTAAATCCATAGCTAGTTTAAATGTCTCCGTTACCCCTGCAGAATCCACCACTATATCTGCCCCGTAGCCGTCTCTTGCTTCTAGTATATATCTCTTTGCCTCCTCGGAATCTGTAAATACCTCAGTAGCACCGAACTCTTTAGCTATTTTTAGACGTTTTTCATCTTCAGGAGTTCCTATAACTACTATATCACTAGCTCCCATAATGCTAGCAACCTTGGCAGAGAGTATACCTATGGGTCCAGGACCTATAACTGCCACAAGGTCTCCTGGCTTTATGTTTGAATGTTTTACTAGAGAACTATAAGCTACACAGAATGGTTCTGTTAAGGCTGCCTCTCTAAGAGTTACATTCTTAGGTAATCTATGTAATATTCTAGTAGGAACCCTTACATATTTGGTAAAAGCCCCATCTACATGAAATCCATATCCTTTTCTCTCCCTACATATGTGGTAATTATTTGTCCTACATAATATACATTTCCCACAGTAATCCGCATGTGTCTCTGCAGTGACTCTTTCCCCTACCTTAAAGTCTTTTACCTCTTTTCCAACCTCTTCTATAACTCCAGAAAACTCATGCCCTAGAATAACAGGAACGTTAATCTTATAATTAACCTTATTGTGGTGCACATGTGGATCACTACCACAGATTCCTGCATATTCCACTCTGACGAGGACATCGTTTGGTCCAATCTGAGGGATGGGAACATCTCTCAGCTCTGTCGCTCCATCTTTAAAGTCATACTTTACTACCGCTTTCAAGCTTATCACCTCCGGTATAAATCAATCGCATAAATGATTAATCCTAATTATAACATACTTGGAGGCTTTAAATCGTAGATATATAGACTTTTGAAAGAAGTTGTAGTATATTGTTATTGATAACTAATTGATAAAGGAGGACGAGTATGGAAGGACCTTTTAAGCCAAGCTGGGAATCTTTAGAGAACTATCAAGTTCCTCAGTGGTATCTTGATGCGAAGTTTGGAATCTTTATACATTGGGGAGTATACTCGGTTCCAGCGTTTGGAAATGAATGGTATCCAAGGAATATGTATAGACAGGGGAGTAGGGAGTTTGAGCATCATATAAAGACCTATGGACCTCAGAAAGAATTCGGTTATAAAGATTTTATACCAATGTTTACCGCAGAAAACTTTGACCCTGATAAATGGGCGGACCTATTCTTGAAGTCTGGAGCGAAATTTGTAGTTCCTGTTGCTGAGCATCATGATGGTTTTGCAATGTATGACTGTAGTTATACAAAGTGGAACTCGGTTAAGATGGGACCAAAGAGGGATATCATAGGTGAACTAGCTAATGCTGTCCGAAAGAGGTATCTAGTTTTTGGCGTCTCATATCATAGGGCAGAGCATTGGTGGTTCTTCCACGAAGGGATGAAGTTTGATTCAGATGTAAGAGACCCTAGGTACATAGACTTTTATGGACCTGCCCAGCCAGAGACTACACAGCCAAATGAGGAGTTTTTAGAAGACTGGTTTAACAGATTATGCGAACTTGTTGATAAATATCGTCCCCAGATAGTCTGGTTTGATTGGTGGATAGAACAGCCTGCCTTTGAACCTTACCTAAGAAGGTTTGCTGCGTACTATTACAATAGAGGCTTTCAATGGAATAGAGGTGTTGCTATAAACTATAAGCTTAATGCCTTTCCAAGGAAGTCTGCAGTATTTGATGTTGAGCGTGGACAGTTAGAGGATATAGACCCATATTTTTGGCAGACAGATACATCTGTCTCTAAGAATTCTTGGGGCTACATAAAAGACCATGACTATAAAACTTCAGTATGGATTATCTGTGACCTAGTAGATATAGTAAGTAAAAATGGAGCTCTTCTACTTAATATTGGTCCTAAGCCAGATGGCACCATCCCTGAACCTGAGGAGAAGATACTACTAGAGATAGGACAGTGGCTCTTAGTTAATGGTGAAGCTATCTATGGAACAAGACCATGGAAGGTCTATGGAGAAGGACCTACTAAGGTTGTCTCTGGGTCCTTTGCGGATACAAAGAGAAGCGAGTTTACCGGGAAAGATGTAAGATTTACTACGAAAGGAGATATTCTATATGCCATAGTTCTGGGTAAACCTGATAAAGATGAAGTGATAATTCAATCACTAGCTTCAAATCTGAAACTATTTAACAAAGATATAAGCGATGTAAAGATATTAGGTATAAATGAAAAGGTAACCTGGGTTAGAGATGAAGAGGGGTTAAAAGTAAAAGTTCCCGAGAATTTATATACGAGATTTCCATTTACGTTAAAGATTATTCCGTAAATAGACTTACTTATAGGGGAAATGGCTAATCCTTAACGAGCTATCCTTCCTCTTCGGGGACCCCTTGACATATAAAATTTTTTTGCTATATTGTTACTAGTAACGTAGAGAATAGAGGGAGGAGAATGCCAACTATATATGATGTAGCTAAAAGGGCTGGAGTTTCAGCAATGACTGTCTCACGGGTGATAAATGGAAAGAAGGATGTAAAGCCCGAGACAAGGGAAAAAGTCTTGAAGGCCATAGAAGAGCTTGGATATGTCCCAAATTCCCTAGCTAGAAGCTTTGTTCTTCAAAAGACGAAGACTATAGGCTTAGTTATAACAGACATAACAAACCCGTTTTTTACTACACTGGCAAGGGGTGTAGAAGATACAGCAATGAAGAATCAATTTAGTGTAATCTTCTGCAATACAGATGAGGACCCGGAGAAGGAGGTATTGTATCTAGAACTATTAGCTAGGAAGAGAGTAGATGGGGTAATACTAGCGTCAGCAAGCGGAAAGAGGACGCCTCTTAAGTCGATTTTATTGAGGAATATACCTGTAGTTCTTATAGATAGAGAAGTAGATGGCCTAGGGGACCTAGATATAGTAAAGGGAGACAGTATCTATGGAGCATACTTACTTACAAAGCACTTGATAGATTTAGGTCATAAACGTATAGGGATAATAGTAGGAAGTAAAAATATCTCTACCGCAGAGGATAGGGTGGAAGGATATAAGAAGGCGTTAATAGAATCAGGTATTACTATAGATGAAGAGTTAATAAGATTTGCTAAGTATTCAAGAGAGGATGGATATAGAGTTACTAAAGAGTTGCTGAATCTAGAGAATCCGCCTACAGCGATATTTGGAGGGAACAATTTTATAGCTGTAGGGGCGATGATGGCTATAAGAGACTGTGGTTTGAGGGTTCCTGAAGATATAGCATTAGTATCATTTGATGATATAGAGAGCTTATCACAGGTTTATCCGTTTTTCACAGTGGTAACTCAACCAGCCTACTCTATGGGGGTAATAGCAGCAGAGCTATTAATAAGGAGGATAGAAGATAAGGATCGGGTAAGAGAGAGGAGGAGAGTAATCCTCCAGCCCGAATTGATAATAAGAGAATCAGCAGGAGAGAAGCTGAAAGAGGAGGTGGTGGGATAGAGAAGAGCTAGTTTACTAGAACTTTATAAGTAATTCTTATAAGGGGGATAAGAGGGTGAGGATTAGTTAGAGCGAGTTAGAAGTTTTAGGAAATTAAAAAGATTTTGAAGAAGGAGGTAAAAGAGTGATGTTGAAAAAAGTCTTTGTATATTTACTGTTAATTGTGTTTATTTT
>JACIXS010000379.1 GCA_014360335.1 bacterium
TTGGTACTAGGATATAAGAGTATGAGAGACTACAAGAAGGTCTCTTAGAGAGATTTTACTCTTTTTACTCCCAAATATTTAACTATCAAGGTACAATCTCTTTCTATACGGGCTTTATAGCCCTGGGGATATAACCCACACACTAGCTTTTACCTATTATTTTATCCCCCCACATTTGTCAAGAAAAATTTCCGAGAGGCTACTAAGAATCTTTTACTCTCTTATTTATCGTACCTTCAAATTAATTGGCTCCCTATTCTTGGGTTTAACTTAACTAAGATTTTCCTCTTCTTAAAGGCAAAAATTAATTACTCCTCGTCCCTCACCTCCTTACCACCTCTCTCTTCCCTAAAAACTCCTCTACCTCGCTCCATGTTGGATATCCATCGTTATCACCAGTAGTAGTTGTGGCATAGGCACCAACTATGCTTCCAAGTAAAGCAGAATCCTTTAAGTTCCACCCTTTTAATTGCCCTACTAAGAAACCCGAAACAAAGCCATCCCCTGCTCCCACATTATCTACAGAAGAGAAGTTAGTAAAAGCAGGAACGGAATAAATCCCACTATTATCTCCAACTACTGAACCTTCTTTCCCAAGTTTCACACATACAGTATGAGGACCAAGCGAGAGTATATACTCTACAATCTTCTCAGGAGAATCTAAACCAAAAAGTATCTTACCCTCGTCTAGAGTAAGAAAGAATATATCTATTTTGGGAATAATCTTACTTATCTCCTCTTTAGCCTCCTCTTTAGACCAGAGCTTAAGCCTAAGATTGATATCAAAAGATACCTGAACACACAAACTTTTAGCTAACTCTATACCGTGTATTACTGTTTCTCTAGCGCTTTCGCTTAAAGCAAGTGTAATACCGGTAGTGTGAAAAAATTTAGCATTTCTTAAATATTCTTTGGGGATATCTTCAGGGATAAGAGTGCTTCCAGCAGAACCTTTTCTATAATAGAAGGCTTTAGTATCTCCTAAGCCTCTTCTCTCCTTAAAGTAAACCCCAGTAAATCCTTCAACAACTTTTACACAAGAGACATCAATATTCTCTGCCCTTAAAGAGGAGAGAATAAACCTTCCAAATTCATCGTTACCTAACCTTCCTATCCAGCCGGCAGAATGACCTAATCTTGAAACACCTATGCAGACATTTCCTTCCGCCCCACCAATAGCCTTTCTAAATAACTCCACACTACTTAAAGGTCCATTCCTTATAGGGTCCATTACTACCATTATCTCTCCTAAGCCTACGACTTCTGGCATATTCCCTCCTATAGTTTTACTCAGTAAAACTTAGTTTGAATTGTATATCATCTCATCTATTCTGTCAAGTGATTGTCAATAGTCTGTGAAAATGTCACCCTAAATTGTCTATAAAAATGTCACCTTAGTGAGAATTTAAACAGTCTAAGTATGTTATAATATAAAAAATTCTATCACTAGAAAGAGAGGGATTAGAATGGATAGAGAAACGATAAGAGAGATGGAAGAGAGGAGAATAGCAGCAATGCAGACTTTAGACGCTGTAGTTAGATATATAAGAGATACTAAACCTTCAAATCTATTTATTGCCGGAACAGGTGAAGAAGAGACAGGGACAAAGGGGAAAGGAGCGGTTACCCCACCTATAAGTGACGCCCAAATGCAGGCACTTTGGCAGAGGTGGATTGGGACAGTAGCAGATGTTCTAGAAAAGGCAAACCAAGTCCCTGGGCTTATGTTAGATGATGTTATAAAACTTTTCGCTAAAGGCGAAGAGAAGAAATAACATAGATGCCGAGGAATATAGACCATATAAGGGCATCAAAGTCTCTTCTAGGCTGGGCTACACCAGCCTTACATAGTCTTATAGATGCTAGTTCTCAAGTTAAAGGCTTGGGGCATGGATTCACAGGCCATAATATGGACCTTATTAGAGCAGCCGAATCTTTTCTCGGGGAACGAGGAAAACTAGAAGCTACTCTCCATATCCTTCAAGATATTGGGTTAGTCGAAGAGGACGACTGGAAGCCTATCTGGGAGAGAGTAAAGAGAAGAAGGAAAAAAGATACGGTATAGAGGTAAAGCAGGGGTTTGACAACCCCTACTTTCTTAAATACCTCTCCAGCACTCCGTATACAAGTAGAAATAGAAGCATATTTATTGTTCCTTGAGCTATATTAAATGGTGTAACCGCTACCTTAATAAGACGCCATACTTCAGCTACTGGAAGCCCTGTATATATTGGTGTGAATATAAGGTTAGCTGGTATCATTATTAGAGTCTTGGCAGCAACTCCAGCTAAAAGTGCTGGAACTAGAAAGTTCCTCTTATGCCTTAAAATAATCGCAGGAACTACTACAAAACTTCCGGTAGCTATGGTATTCATCAAGATACCTATAGGACCTCCGACCCCTTTAAAGATAAAGTACAGTATATTCTTTATAACTACCGAGAGAAATCCAATCCAAGGTCCATACAAAATTCCAGCCAATAATACCGCAACATCTCCTGGGTCATAGAGTAAGAAGTTGGCTTCTGGTATGAGAGGAATCTGAAACAGCATCAAAACAAATCCAACTGCAGATAAGAGTGCTCCTCCTACATACATTCTAGTAGTTCTATGCATCCTATCAATCCTCCTTATAAAATTTTTAAGCCCCGAAAAACCTTCGGGGCTTACTATTCCAAGTAAAAAACACCTTCTCCCATCCGGACTATACCGTCGGCACTGGAATTTCACCAGTTCAACCTCTTACGAGGCTCGCGGGCTTTACCGCCGGTAGGGAATTGAAGCCTTTAGGCTTCTCACCCGTCCCCGAAGGCTCAAGGTCTCTATATATTATCTCTGTGAGAGATTATACTATAAATAGGTTTATATGTAAAGTTTACTGTATTCCGTAGAATATGGTAAAATAGGTAAAGTTTAGAAAGTATATCAAGATAGAAAAATATATCAAAGGGAGTGATACAGTGAACTCAAAAGAATTGCTGTTAAAGGCTATACATAATGGGGAGGTAGAAAGAATACCTTGGGTTCCATTTGTAGGCTGTCATTCTGCAAGTCTTATAGGGGTTAGTGCAGAAGACTATTTCAAAAATGATAGATATATAGTGGAAGGGGCAACAAAAGCCTTCGAACTATATAAGCCAGATGGATTACCAGTAACATTTGACCTTCAAGTAGAGGCTGAGGCTTTAGGATGTAAGCTTATATATTCAGCTACAAATCCGCCATCAGTAGTAACGCATCCGCTAGCAGAGGGGAAAAGACTTGAGGATTTGAAGATACCAACTGAGGATGACGGCAGATTTCCAATAGTTTTAAGGTCCGTTAAAGAGATAGTTAAAAGATTGGGAGATAAGATAGCCATATACGGACTTGTTACCGGTCCTTTTACTCTAGCATTACATCTTAAAGGGACAGATATATTCTATCAGATGATGGATGAACCTGAGGAAGTTCATAAGCTTATGAGTTTCTGCCAAAAGGTATCAATGAATAGTGCTAGAATGTATATAGACGCAGGTGTAGACGTGGTAGCTATAGTGGATCCTATGACTTCCCAGATATCTCCAAATAGCTTTGAAGAATTCGTTACTCCATACATTACTCCGATATTTGCATACATTAAAGAAAGAAAAAGGGCGTGTTCTCTCTTTGTCTGCGGTAATGCTACAAGGAATATAGAGGTTATGTGTAAATGTCAGCCTGATAATATTTCGATAGATGAAAATGTTAATTTAGAGTATGCCAAGGAGATATGCCATAGGTATGGAGTATCCGTAGGTGGAAATATAAGGCTTACTGTGACTATGCTTTTCGGAACACCGTTAGACAATATAAGAGAAGCAGAAAACCTTATGCAGATAGGTGGAAAGAAGGGTTATATTCTCTCTCCCGGCTGTGACATACCCTTTAACACGCCACCAGAGAATATAAAGGCAATAGCAAGTGCAGTTCATGGAGATGTAGCAGAATTTATGAAGCAGGATATAAAGAGCAATCTTGAAGAAATTAATGTAGAGTTACCTGATTATAAGAATGAGAAGAAGGTTATCCTAGATGTAATTACTCTAGATTCTGAGTCCTGTGCTCCCTGTCAGTATGTTGTGGAAGCGGTAAAATCCGCAATCAAAGGATTAGAAGATAAGGTAGAGTGGAAGGAATATAAAATAAAAGAAAAGGAATCTGTAGCTCGTATGATAAAGCTAAAAGTCCCTAATATACCTACTATATGTATAGATGGAAAACCTGTATATATAAGTATTATTCCTTCGGTAGATGAATTAAGAGAGACCATAGAAAGAGCAATTATAGATAAGGGATTATAGTCTTCTATAGAGGTGGAATATGGGAGTTAGAATAGACGTAGTATCTTTGAGTGAACCATGTTCCGCCTGTAATATTATATATGGCTTTGTAAAAGAGATTATGGAGAAACTTAAAGAAAGATATAGCTTTTTAGAGATCAACTATATAGAGATTAAAAATCTCAGAGATATTTATTCTATAGAAGGGTTAGAAGTAGAAAAATTTCCTGCAATAATCATAAATGGCGAACAGATTACAGCTGGGACAATCCCTGATATAAAAGAGTTAGAGAGAATAATTCTAAAGGGGATAGGATGAGTAAGATAGACCTAGTTATTATAGGAGGATTCTTAGGAGCAGGAAAGACTACTTCTATAGTGAATATAGCAAGATATCTATTAGAGAGAGGTAAAAGGATTGGTATTGTAACTAATGATCAGGGGAGTGACTTAGTAGATTCAAACTTCCTTAGGTCTGTTGGATTGTCTGTTCTTGAGGTAAAAGAGGGTTGTTTCTGTTGTAACTTTGATCAGTTTGTAGAGAAGATCTACAACTTTACTGAACAGGATGCCCCAGATATTATCTTGGCTGAGCCAGTAGGTAGCTGTACCGATTTAATAGCCACTATATTTAAACCTTTAGAGAGAGATTATTTAGATAAGATTAATCTTAAACCTCTCTCTATAGCGGTAGACCCTAAGAGATTAAAGAAACTAATGATTGAAAAAAGTTCAAACTTTCATTCTGAGATAAATTATCTTTTCCAGAAGCAGTTAGAAGAGGCAGATATAATTGTCCTGAATAAGATAGATACATTAACCAAAGAAGAACTAGAAGAAATGAATAACTTTCTAAAAAAGAACTTTCGTGGAGTAGAGATGGTAAATATCTCTGCTAGAAATGGGACAAATGTAGAAGAATGGATAGACAAAATCTTTAAAATCTCTTCAAATGAGAAAACCCTAGAGATAGATTATGACCTTTACGGAACTGCAGAAGCCAGACTCGGATGGTTAAATATTACCTCTAAGATAGAGGGAAAGTGTATTGATATTAACTCTTTCCTGAGAGATTTATTAGAAGAAATAAGACAAGCCTTCCTTAAAGACCAATATGAAATAGCGCACATTAAAGCTTATGGGATTTCTCCAAGCGATTGGGCTAAAGCTAGTGTAGTATCGACAGAGGAACCTATAGCCTTTGATAAGGTCTCGGGGACACCTGCCGATGTATGGAATGTAGTTATAAATGCCAGGGCTGATATAGAGCCGGATGAATTGAAGAATATCACTCTAGGAGTTTTAGGCCTACTAAAAGAAAGATATAAGCTTAAGATTCACAGCCTAAATACTCAATGTTTTAAGCCCAAAAAGCCTACTCCCAAATATAGATTTATAGAGTAAACAACAAGCTCTATTCCTAATCTAAAAGTCTTTTCTCTCCTTCTATCTTCTTTATATCTGTAATATCCTGAGTAACTTCTAGGGTTCCTAGGTAATTTCCATTCTTATCTCGCACTGCAAAGTATCTTATATAGATAAGCCTGTCATTTAGGTTAATCCAAAATTCAGCAGAATCTCTTTTACCGCTTCTAAAATCTTCTATTATCTGATTAACTATATGTAAACTCTTCTGTGGATGGCACTGCTGAACCTTTCTCCCTATAACAGCCTTTGTCCTTACAAATATCCTATCTTTAGTCTGACTAAAGTATTTAACGGAGTCATTCTTATCTACAAATGTTATATCTACAGGCAAAGTATTTAAAAGATTCTCTAACTCCTCAACAGTAAAGCTTCCAGTCTCTAGGGTAATTATACCCTCTTCCTTTTCTACTTTAGTTTCCTCTTTAGTTATCTCCTCTAAAGGTGCCAGTGTAGATTCTGGAGTAAAGCAACAATAACCTATCTCATCAAACTGAGCCCTTATATCTAACCACTCAGAATCTTGTATAACCCTTAAACCTGTAGGGAAGAGTATATTGTTTTCTTTATAAAAATGGCTCGAAAGTAACTGGGATAGATTTTCGGCAGAAGATACTAATCTCTTCAAAGAGTCATAGAAATTCTTCTCTATCTCCTCAAAAGCAGAGTATATCCCCTTCTTTACAGAACGAATCATATCATGCTCTCTCCACATTACAGCTGGAGGTTCTACTATGCCGTGCTTCTCTAGATAGGGGAATAGAACATTCTCCTCTCTAAGGTAATGTTTCTCTGACTCTTTAAAATGCTCTATTATGTCTAATATCTCCTCTTTTTTATTACTAAAGTCTTCAGAAGCATTTATTCCACTTACAATATTCTGAAGCCTAAAGGCAAAATCTAATAAGATTTTGTGTTCCTCTCTAAGGATATTTATTGGATGCCCTGATTTCAATTCCTCCTCTTTCTTTTCAAGGGACTCCTTAAATATCTCAAGATGGATCTCGCACAGTCTTTGTATCTCATCTCTAGATATGCCCTCCTGCACGAGTTCTTGTTCTACTCTAGAGATCTCTAATGCATCTACACTGCCTAGAAGCTCTTTAAATTGTCTCTTAGCTTCTGTTGGGTCTCCCCCCTTGTGGAGTTTTCTAATAATCTCCTTCAAGATTTCTTTTCTATTCCTTTCTTTACCGAAGATTTCGCTCATCTTTACCTCCAAGATTTATGATAATGTTTATTAATATTATATAGTTTAGAAGCGGACTAGTAAAGATAGTGACGGTCAAGTTTCTATTGACAGAGTTTCTATCTCACCTATAATATATTCTAACAGTCTAAGGCAATGGTGCCTTACTGTTTTCTTATCCGATGGCGGATTCCCAAAGGAGACCCTATTCTGGTTACTCTATTCCAAGTAAAGGGGTGATTAATTTATGGCAAAGACAAGTATTAAGGATTTAAGAAAGATAGTAGAAGAAAAAGATAGGGAGATATCCCTTTTAAAGGCTGAGCTAGAGAAAAAGGAGGCTGAGTTTAATAAGATAGTTGAGATATCATCATTAGTATCACTACAACTTAGTTCTACAGATAATATACTCAATCTTATAGTAACAGTAACAGCAGAGCTTCTAAATACAAGAATCTGCTCTATAATGCTCATAGATGAAGAAAAGAAAGAGTTTATAATCAAAGCTACTCAGAGTCTGGATGAGGAGTATAAGAACAAGCCTAATCTAAAATTAGACCAAGGTATAACCGGATTAGTAGTAAAAGAAGGGCATCCTATTATAGTATCTGATATTAGAGAGGATTCTAGATTTTTCTACAGAGATATTGCTAAGAGGTTAGGCTTGGTCTATATGCTTTCTGTCCCTATGTACTTTAGGGACAAGATTATTGGAGTAGTGAATGTCTATACATCAGAAGAGCATAACTTTACAAAAGAGGAGGTTAATATTGTTCAGACACTGGCTAACTATGCAGCTATAGCGGTTGGGAGTAGTCAGCTGATAGAAGAAGTAACAAAGCTAAAAGAGACCTTGGAGACAAGAAAACTGATAGAGAGAGCAAAAGGGATTCT
>JACIXS010000380.1 GCA_014360335.1 bacterium
GCTGGCCCCGCAGGATCGCACTCCAGCGGCAGGCCGCCGCGGAACTCCTCCAGCCGAGGGGTCGGGGCCCGCCGCGGCATGGCCCCCAGGCAGGGCACGGGCAGCACCTGCCCGGGCAGGTTCGCCACCACCTGCTTCGCCGCGGCCACCTCGCTTTCCAGCTTCGCCCGCCGCCACTCATCGCGGGCTGCGGGGTTCGCGATAACGCCGGCTTTCGCCTCCGCGCCGCGCGCCATCAGTCTCCCAGCTCCTTTCCGCTCAACTTCGCGAGCACGCCCGGGTCCAGCCCGTAGAACCTGACGGGCAACACTTTGACTCCCCACGACCGGGCTTCCGCCAGGTCAGCCACGTAGACGTCAAGGTGCAGCCCTCTCACCGCGCCGCCGCGATCCACCACCACCCCGGGGCCGTAGCCCGGAATCCACACCCGGGTGCCGAACGGCACCGCGGGGTCGGCCGCCACCGCGCCCGGGAACACCGGCACGCCCGAGGCGGTGATCCCGTACTCCGGATGGCCCGTACCTTTCCCGGTCGACTCCGGGCCCGCCGTGTACGCGGTCACCCTGACCACCACCTCCACCCACCGCGCCTCTTCGCCCCGCGAAGGCACGCGTTCTCTCACCACGCCGGCCTCCGTGGCCGGCGGCACGCCGGGGGCGAGCACGGCCGCTGGACCCAAGCACACCACCAGCGCGGCCAGCAGGCCGGCCACCAGACGCCTCAACAAGACGCATTCCCTCCCTGGCCACGGGCGTGAGAAGAGGGGGCCGCACCACGCGGCCCCCTTTGCCAACCACCTCACACCTGCCGCTACGCCCTCGCCTTCCAGCCGGCCCGCGCCAGCTTCCGCCGCGCCTCCTCCGCCGCCGCCGTCCTTCCCGGCACCACCACCGTCACACCGCCCCGGGCTATCTCAACGCCGCCGACCGGCACGAACAAGGGCCATCCCGCCGCCTGGTAGCTCTCCCGCGGCACCGGCACGGGCACCTGATCCAACCCCGCAATGGCCTCCGCCCCCGCCTGCTCCAGCGCAGAGGCCACCCAGGCGTCCACCGCCCCGGGGACCACCGACCGGTGCACCACCCGGTTCAACAGCATCAGCCGCCCGGGAGGCCAGTTCAGCCGCCGCAGGAGGATTTCCTCAAGCGCCATGCGGCCGGAGTCGGAAAGCGGCCACAGCACGGGCACCGCCCGTCCGGCCGGCACGTCAAACCGGGCCACCAGCGGCCACACAAACGGCAACAGCCCACCCTTCTCCGGCCAGGAGATGCGGTCCGCCTCCACCCCGTCCAGGGCGACCACCGCGCCGTGCCGCTCCCGCGCAAGGCGGGCCATCTCAAAGAACACGGCAGGGCTGTTCGCGGACCCCCAGGCCGGCACCGGGCGGTCCGCCGCAC
>JACIXS010000381.1 GCA_014360335.1 bacterium
TCATCCACTCCTCACTTAGATAAGGAGTCTCCAAACCCTCCCTTGAGTGCATAAAGAATCCGCCCATTCCAGAGGATTTCATATCTCTTATCTGTCTATCCAATTCCTCTGGGTCTAACTTATCATTCCAAGACCAGAAAGGAGCTCCTCGATAATCTTTATCGGGATTAAGGAACTTTTCTTTTAACTCCTTCATATGAAACCTCCTCGTAAAAAAATTATTATTTAATTTTTAATTTCTCTATTATCTCTTCTACCTCTTTTTCTCCCTCTTTATAGAAATCTTCCTCCTCTTTATCTAACTCTTTAAGAAGTCTCAAGAATTCCCCTGCATGCACCTTTTCTTCGTTTGCTATGTCATACAATACTTCTTTGGCAAGCTTATCATCTGTTGCCTCTGCTATCTCTTCATAGAGTTGTATTGCTTCGTATTCGGCAGAAATAAAAAATCTGATAGCTCTTATTAGTTCCTCTTTAGAGACCTTCTTACTAGAAGAAAGCGTTGAATACGGACTTCCAAATTCAGGCATAGATAATCCCTCCCATAGATAGATTTTCTAGAATATTATAGCATATCTTGCTAGGCATTGACTGAGAACTCAATATTCTTTATAATCTTAACTAGAAAACTAATATTTTCATAGAGGTGATGATGTGGCTTTAAGGTTGTCCACTAAAGCTAGATATGGTTTAAGGGCATTAATATCCTTGGCAAGACATTATGGAGAAGGTCCCATAATGGCAAAGATTATAGCTAAAGAAGAAGGTATATCAGAGAATTATCTAGAGCAAATTATGGAGCTTTTAAGAAGAAGTGGGGTAGTAAGAAGTGTAAGAGGAGCTCAGGGTGGTTTTATTTTGGTTAAACCACCTCAGGATATCAAGGTAAAAGAGATAATTGATATTTTGGAGGGACCGATAACTCTTGTAGATTGTCTTTCATCTCCTGGAATCTGCGAGAAGAGTAAAAATTGTCCTGCACGTATTCTATGGGAGGAATTAAAGGAAAATATAACCAAATTCTTAGAATCGAAGACATTAGCTGATCTTATAGGTCTATTACGGAATAGTAACCAATTCTAAAAGCTTTGAAGCAAGTTCCATTTGTACTTCGTTTTGTATATTAGTTTGTAAACTGTGATATAATATATACAAAAATTTTAAAATTATATTACCAGAGGTTTAAGATGTTTGCAGAAGACAGTTTGATACTTAATATTATTGAAGCAAGTCTGAGTACAGCAGTTCTTAGACATAGCCTCTATAGTGCTAATATAGCTAATGTAGATACTCCTGGCTATAAGAAGTACAGAGTAGAATTTGAAGAGTTTCTAAGAAGTGCTTTAGAGACCAATAAGGACATATCTAGTATAGAGCCTAAAATTTATAGGATTACAGAGACTTCTTTTAGGAATGATGGAAATAATGTAAATCTGGACGAAGAGATAGTGCTTATGAATCAGAATTTTCTCAAGTATCAAGCCCTTTCACAGTTCGCTAAGTGGTACTTTGATAGATACTACACTGTTCTTGGAGGTAGGAAGAGATGAGCCTATTAAAGACTATGGAAATATCAGCCTCCGGACTTACAGCCCAAAGATTAAGACTAGATATCATAGCTAATAATTTAGCAAATGCAGAAACTACAAGGACTAGTGAAGGAACACCATATAGGAGACAAGTGCCAATCTTTCGAGAGATTTTAGACCAAGTTAGCGGGATGCCAAGAGGAGTGGAAGTTATAGGGATAATTAAAGATAATTCTCCTTTTAGAATGGTCTATGACCCGGGTCATCCTGATGCAAATCTGGAAGGTTATGTCCTCTATCCAAATGTAAATCCTGTAGTAGAAATGACCGATATGATTTCTGCTACGAGGAGCTATGAAGCTAATTTAACGCTGATAACTTCTGCTAAAAGTATGTTTCTTAAAGCTTTAGAGATATAGCGAGGTATAATTATGTTACCTATAGAACCTATAAGATTTGACATTAGACCTATAGAAAGTGTTAATATTGAGAAGGAGGGTGTAAGGTTTTCGGACTTTTTAAAGGAGTCCTTGGAAAAGGTAAATCAGTTACAAATAGAAGCTAATAAGGCGGTGATTAATTTCTCTACTGGAGAAGATATAGATATACATAGAGTAATGATAGCTATAGAAAGAGCCAATTTATCTTTATCTATAGTTACTGAAATTAGGAATAGATTGCTAGATGCCTATCATGAGATAATGCGTATGGTTCCATAAATCGGTTAAGATTCAAGTAATATAATTATGAACTATAGAGATATAGTAGGGTCCGTAAGAAGGTTTTGGCAGGAAACTTCTCCTAGGGTAAAGGTTTTGATAATAGTAGGAGGAGTTACACTTGTATTTTTGTCTGTTTATCTTGTTTCTCTGGGAACAAGGGTAAATTACGATGTCCTCTTTAGTAATCTTTCACCGCAGGATGCCTCTGCGATTACATCCAAGCTAAAAGAGATGGGAGAGAATTATAAATTGGCGGAGGGAGGATCTGCTATATTAGTTCCTAAAGATAGGGTTTATGAATTGAGACTATTAATGGCTGGACAGAATCTTCCTTCTGGTGGTGGGGTAGGTTTTGAGATCTTTGATAAGACTTCTCTTGGAACTACAGACTTTGTAGAGAGGATAAATTATCAGAGAGCTCTACAGGGAGAGTTAGCAAGGACAATATCTAGCCTTTCTAATGTAGAATATGCAAGGGTCCATATTGTACTTCCTAGGGAAAGGCTTTATGCAGCAGAATCTGTTCCACCCCAAGCTGGGGTGGTTTTAAAGCTAAAACCAGGAAGTGCTATATCTAAGAGTGAGATAACAGCTATAGCAAGATTAGTAGCAAGTAGTGTAGAAGGATTAAAGCCGGAACAGGTTACTATAGTTGATACTGACGGGAATCTACTCTCGAGAGGATTATTCGATGGGAAAGAAGAAACGGCTACTTTAGAGGAGTCTTTTTATTTAGAGGTAAAAGATAGATTAGAAAGGACTATAGAAGATAGGATACAAAGTATGCTAATAGGAGTCTTAGGCCCTAACAAAGCTATAGTCAGGGCGTCAGCTGAATTAGACCTTACCCAACTTAAAACCTCTAAAGAGGTCTTTTCTCCTGTGGTGGAAGAAAAGGGCATTGTAAAGAAGGAACAGAGATTAAAAGAGGAGTATGAAGGGCAAGGAGTAGTAGGTGGTACACCTGGAGTATCTTCTAATATACCTGGATATGAAGTTTTGACAGGAACTACTAGTACTAGTGCTTACAGTAAACAACAGACTAATATAGATTACGAGGTTAATAGAGAGGTTCAAGAGATACTTGAAAAACCTGGGAAAATAAAGAGACTTTCTATAGCTGTTGTTGTAGATAAAGAACTTACACCTCAAGAGCAAAATTCCATAAAGGAATTAGCCTTAGCAGCAGGTGGAGTAGATTTAGCAAGGGGGGATATGCTTACTGTTCAAGGTATTCCATTCGATAGAAGTTATTATGAGAAGGAAGCTTCTATTATGGCTGAAGAAGCAGAGAGACAGAGAAGACAAGAGATAATAAGGCTTTCTATAATTATAATAGGAGCAATCATAGCTTTAGTAATTTTGAGAAATATAATAAGAACAATTGTCAAACCGTCTAGAAGAATAGAAGAGATATTACCAGAGGAGGCTCCTGTTCCTGTATTAGAAAAAATTCCGACTATCTCTCCAGAAGAGCAACGTAAAAAGGAGATTTCAGAGGAGATTATGCAGTTGGCTAGAAGAGACCCCCAATCCTTTATTAAACTCCTCAGGTCTTGGATGAGGGAGGAGGAATGATATGCCTGGGAGAGGGGAACTGACAGGCATTAAGAAAGCAGCTGCTCTACTTATAGCTTTAGGACCAGATGTATCTGCCCAGATTATGAGGCAACTAACTGAAGAAGAGATAGAAAAACTTACTTTAGAAATAGCAAACTTGGGGAAGATTGACCCAGAGGTAAGGGATAAGGTCCTAGAAGAGTTCTATCAAATGGCTATTGCTCAAGATTATATAGTTCAAGGTGGATTAGAATATGCTAGACAGATTTTAGAAAAGGCTTTAGGGGCACAGAAGGCTTTAGAGATATTAGAGAGACTTACTGCTACTTTACAGATTACTCCTTTTGAGTTTATGAGAAAGATGGACCCTAAACAGATACTAAGTTTTATCCAAGATGAACATCCCCAGACGATAGCTCTTATACTTTCATATCTTACACCAGAACAATCTGCAACTATACTTTCGTCTTTACCTCCCGAATTGATGACCGAGGTAGCTATGAGGATTGCTACTATAGATAGAACTAGTCCTGATGTAATAAGAAAAGTTGAAGATATCTTGGAGAAAAAGTTAGCCCTTCTTGCCACACAAGAATCTACTAATATTGGAGGAGTAAAACATTTTGTAGAGATATTGAATAGGGTTGATAGAAATACAGAGAAGGCAGTATTAGAATATTTAGAAAGCGAAGACCCGGAACTAGCTGAAGAGGTAAAGAAACAGATGTTCCTATTTGAGGATATAGTAATGTTAGATGATCGTTCTGTGCAGAGGATACTAAGAGAGGTTGACTCCAAAGATCTAGCCTTAGCGCTTAAAGGAACAAATGAAGAGGTTAAACAGAAGATTTTTAAGAATATGTCTACTAGAGCAGCTCAAATGCTTAAAGAGGATATGGAATTTATGGGTCCTGTAAGGGTAAGAGATGTAGAACAAGCTCAACAGAAGATAGTCTCAATAATAAGAAGATTAGACGAGGCAGGAGAGATCATAATATCAAGGGGAGGAGAGGAGGAATTAATTGTCTAGAGAAGATTTTGTAAAGAGTACTTTTGAAGTGGAAGATAATCATATAGAAGATTCTTTCTCCTTAGAGATACAAGAATTAGTGTTAAGTATACTTGAAAGAGCAAAAAAGAACGCTGATATTATAAAAGAGAAGGCTAAAACAGAAGGATACCAAGAGGGTTTAGAAAAGGGTAAGGAGGATGGATATAGAGAAGGGTACGAGAGTGGATATAGAAGAGGGTATGAAGAAGGTTTAAACTTCTTTAAAGAAAAGATAGAATATCTTGAAAAGTTAGGTGAAGAAATTCTGTTAGAGAGACATAGATTGTTTGAGGAATATAAGTATGAGATGGTACAGATGGCTTTAGAGATTGCTAAAAGGCTAATCTTTGCGGAACTTTTGACTAGTCCGGATGTCATTTCTAATATAATATCTAGAGCTATATCCTTAATGAAGGAAAAAGAATCTATAAAAATAGTGGTTAACCCTGTAATATTTGGATTAATAAATGCTCAGAAGTTACTAACTATAGGTGGTAATAAGGTCGAATTAATAAGCGACGAAAAATTAGATGAAGGAGACATAATAGTTATATCCCCTGGAGAACAGATAGAATTTAGATTGAAAGAACGGCTAAAAGAGTTAGAAGAAGGTTTTAGGGATGTCTTTGCCAATTTATCTAGACCTCAGTAGTTATAGGGAGAAGATTAACAACATAAAACCTTTCAAACAGATAGGTTTTATAGATACAGTAACTGGCTTAACTGTAGAGTCTATTGGTCCTACTGCCTCTGTTGGAGAGGTATGTAGGGTATATTCTGCAAATAGTGGAGAAGAATTTCTAGCGGAAGTGGTAGGGTTTAAACAGAATAAGCTTATCTTAATGCCAATAGGAAAGATAAATGGGATAAAACCAGGAATGGAGGTTACTCCTTTAGGGAAACCTTTATCAGTTAGGGTAAATCCTAATATTTTAGGAAGAGTTTTGGATGCGCTTGGGAATCCCATAGACGAGTTGGGAGCTATAACGGAAGGGATAGAATATTCTTTGGACAATATGCCTCCTCATCCACTTAAGAGAACTAGGATAAAGGAAGTTATCTCTGTTGGAGTTAAGGCGATAGATGGATTATTGACTTGTGGGAAGGGACAACGTATAGGGATCTTTGCGGGAAGTGGTGTAGGTAAAAGCACCCTTCTAGGGATGATAGCAAGACACAGTAAGGCAGATGTAAACGTCATAGCTCTTATAGGGGAAAGGGGAAGAGAAGTAAGAGACTTTATAGAAAAATCCTTGGGAGAAGAAGGCTTGAAAAGGTCAGTAGTAGTTGTTGCTACTTCTGATCAACCTCCATTATTAAGACTTAAGGCAGCATTTACTGCTACTGCTGTGGCGGAATATTTTCGAGATATGGGAAAAGATGTTATCCTTTTAATGGATTCTGTTACTAGATTTGCTATGGCACAGAGAGAGATTGGGTTGGCTAGTGGAGAACCTCCCACGACAAAAGGGTATACTCCAAGTGTATTTGCCCTTCTTCCAACTCTGTTGGAGAGAGCCGGGAATAGTGATAAGGGAAGTATAACCGGATTTTATACGGTTCTTGTAGAAGCTGATGATATGAATGAGCCAATAGCAGATGCGGTAAGGGCTATTCTTGATGGGCATATAGTGTTGTCAAGAAATATAGCGATGGAGAATAGATATCCTCCCATAGATATTCTTGCCAGTGTAAGTAGGGTAATGCCTGATATTGTATCTACAGAGCATATGAAATTAGCCAATAAGATGAGAGAAATAATGAGTGTATATATGCAGGCAAAAGACCTAATCCAGATTGGAGCATATGTAGATGGAACAGATCCTAGAGTAGATTCCGCTAAAAAGTTAATAGAGGAGATTTATTCATTTTTGTCTCAAGATATAGAGGAAAAGTTTACCCTAGAAGATGCGCTGGAGAGTATGAGAACGATAGTTGAAAGATATGGCTACTAATTTTAAGTTTAGGTTCGACAAGATATTATATTGGTATACAGAGAAAGAGGATGAAGCTAAGAAGAAATTGGCGGAACTTAAGTCAGAGTATCTGAAAGAGGAGAATAGGCTAAGAGAGATAGAAAAGGAAAAAGAACTTGGAGAGAAGATATTTTTAGAAAATATAAATAATATAGGGTTTAGCTTAATCGTAAGGGATTATATAGAAAAGAAGAAAGAGGAAGTTAATAACCAGAAGAATAAGTTAAGGGAACTTGATGAGAGAATATCGAAACAGAGAGAAGTGTTATTATACTGGGAGATGAAGAAGAAGTCTATGGAAAAACTAAAAGAGAGAGACATTTTGATGTATCAGTTGAAACTAAAGAGATTAGAAAATATAATATTAGATGAAAATGGAATTGTTAGGTACTTAAGAAAATATGAGAACACTTAGTTGGATTATAATATTGTTATTTTGTATAGTGTGTATAGGAGGCTTGTTATACTTCTTACCAGTAACTAGGGATTTAGTAATTGATGTTTTAGATGACTTACCTGTAATATCAAACTATATAAAGACTGACAAGACAAAGAGCCAAGCTGAGTTACTTAAGGAGAATATAGAGGAATTACAGAATCAGATAAAGTCCCTGACAGCTAAGCTTAAAGAGGTCAATAGTGAGTTAGAATTGGCAAGGTCTCAGTTAGAAGAGAAAGATAGATTAATATCTACTTTAAGGTCAGAGCTAAGGACCCTAAAGAGCAAAACAGAAAGAAGGACTCAAAATATCAAAAAGTTAGCAGGTGTAATAGAAAGTATGGATACTAAATCTGCTGCCAAGATTATAGAAGAAATGGAAGAACAAAGAGCAGTTGAGATTTTACTTCTTATCGATAGGGAAAAGGCTGGAGAGATATTTAGATTTTTAACTCCCGATAAGGCTGTAAGTTTATCTAATAAACTCGGATGGGGAGGATAAGATTTGTTGGCTATACCTATTGTAGAGAAGTTAATAAGACAGTTAGGTATAGATTTAGATACTCAAAGTTATAAGAATAATAAAGGTCTAAGTTTTTTAGAAGTACTTAATGCTAAGTTAGACGGAGAAGACGTAGAATTAGTCTTTCCATTGCAGAAGATAGAGAAAGGCGCCAAGAAGATAGAGATAGACAATAATATCTATTATTTGTTTAATTATGTTTATAGTAATCCTACATTTTTCCCTCAAGTTTCATCTCTTTTAGGTAAAGAGGAAATCAATTTGTTATTGAAAAACCAGGAAGTAACAAAGCAGATAGCGGATATAATATCTCTAATGAGACCTGGAGATGAAGTATCCCTTAATGTTGACAATAGAGAGATAGTATTAAAGAAGGACCTACAATCTCAAGTTTATATTTTGGTTAATGATAAAGACTTTGAAGATGAAATAACAATAGCTACGACAGCTCAAGCTACTTATAGAGAAGAGAAACTGCAAGGAGTTAGAGATAAGACTTATAAAGATATAGAGACTTCTAATCTAGTAGAGGCACCTAAGGATAGGATAGCTACCGAGATAACTCAAGGTATAGATAGAGGTATTCAGGATAGTAAGGGAAGGATAGATGCTACTAGGATAGTTCAAGATATAGGAAGGGATCTAGTAGAGG
>JACIXS010000382.1 GCA_014360335.1 bacterium
AGGCTTTTTATCTCTTACTCTCTTAATAATTCTAGTTCTAGGTTCTTACAGTTATTCCTTCTCGCAAGAAAAACTTTTATCTAACAGCTATAACCTAAGCGACTATGAGAAGCTAACAGGAAAAAAGATTACAAAATTTAAAGAAGCTCCAATGTTACAAGAATTAGTTAAGCAGGGTAAACTCCCACCAGTAGAACAGAGATTACCTAAAGAGCCTTTAGTTGTTAGAGTAGTAGAAGAGATAGGTCAATACGGTGGAACTTGGCGGAGGGCTTGGCTTGGACCTGCAGACGGAGCAGGAGTTGATAGACTCTTAATAGAACCTCTCCTTAGATATGATTCAAGTTATAAGAAAGTTCCGCAGTTAGCTAAAAATTGGAAGGTCTCAAGAGATGGAAAAATATTTACCTTTTATCTACGTGAAGGGGTAAAATGGTCAGATGGAGTTCCCTTTACTGCAGATGATGTAATATTCTACTACGAAGATATACTACTGAACAAAGAGCTTACTCCTGTCGTACCAGATTGGATGCAGATAGAAGGAACAATAGGTAAGGTAGAAAAGGTAGATGACTATACGGTAAGATTTATATTTGAAAAATCTTATGGCTTCTTTATAGAACAGTTTAGCCAGATAGGTGGGAAAGAATTTTATGCACCTAAACATTATTTGAAGCAGTTTCACCCTAAATATACCCCTAAAGAAAAGCTTGATGCTTTGGTAAAAGAAGCTGGATTCCAGGCTTGGTACCAGTTATTCTCTCAGAAGATGGACCAACGCCTCAATCCAGATAGACCTACTTTAAGAGCATGGAAGCTTAAGACATCCGCTACCGGACCTTTAGTGATATATGAACGTAATCCTTTCTATTGGAAGATAGACCCAGAAGGAAACCAATTACCATATATAGATAGAATTCAAATGTCTTTAATCGAAAACAAAGATATGGTTAATATGAAAGCTATGACAGGAGAACTAGATTTTCAACACAGACACATCGTAGCTAGAAATTATACGCTGTTCAAAGAGAATGAGAAAAAGGGAGATTATAGAGTATTAAGATGGAGAGGATGTGAAGGGGCCAACTTTCACTTTATGTTTAATCAGAACTACTCAAAGGATCCAGTCCTTTTACAGTTCCTAAAAAATGACAAATTTAGAAAAGCGTTGTCTCTAGCTATAAATAGAGAGGAAATCAACCAGATATGCTTCTTAGGACTAGGAAAACCAAGACAGTTCTCCATAGTTTCAGGACTTCCCTACTATGATCCAGAGTGGGAAAAGTTATATGCAGAATATAATCCTAAAAAAGCAAACGAGTTATTAGACCAGATTGGACTTAAAAAGAGAGATAAAGATGGATTTAGAATAAGGCCTGATGGTAAAACATTCTCTATCACTTTAGATGTTACCCCTTGGTCGGGAGTAGAGTCTGACATACTAGAATTAGTAAAGAAATATTGGGAAGCGATAGGAATAAAGGTGTACATAAATATTATAGAGCGTTCACTTTACAATACAAGAGTACAGGCTAATGAGATAGCTCTTCCTGCCTGGAGCTGTAACGGAAACTTCTATGGGGCTCTCAGAAGGTTAGTACCAGTATATATTGGTATAGATACCTGGGCAAACGAATATACAAGATGGTATCTTACTGGAGGAAAATCTGGAGAGAAACCAGATAGAGATATAGCTAGACTCTTTGAACTTTACAACAAGCTTCTAGCTACAGCAAATGAAAAAGAAAGAGATGCCATAGCTAAAGCAATTATTAATCTGCACAAAAAGAACCTTTGGTTTGTAGGAATAGTAGGGGAAGTTATGGAATTAGCTATAGTAAAGAATAACTTCAGAAACGTACCAGAAACTCTTATATGTGACTGGTTTCTGTATTGGCCTAGAAAT
>JACIXS010000383.1 GCA_014360335.1 bacterium
CCTATCTCTATATAAGGGTAAGAGCCTTTTGAGTGAACTAAGGAGATTCTTTTGGTATAATGAATGCGGGATCCAGTGTTGAGTTTTTAGCATAGTTATCGCCTCCTTATCCTGGGATTTTAGTACTAGGATAAGGAGGCAAAGGGGTAAAGGTCAAGATAGTTGGGCTGTGGGGGTGAAATGTAGTAAAGCTATAAATGAAAGTGAGATTACAAGAAGTTTTAGAGTTTCCGAAAATCTACGGTATATCTATACGAGGAGGTGATGCTTAGAGGAAATATTTGAGATAATGTTCAAAAATTTTTTTAAAGATAATTCAGCTAATTTAACTCTGAAGAAGGAGTTTTTAGGTAGTAAATTCTTAGGAGGAGGAGAGAAAGATGTATAAGAGGTATGTAAACTTATTAGTAATATTGTTAGTAAGTATGATTTTAGGAATTGCATATTCGAAGCCTTTAGTAGATAAGCCAGTAACTTTGACTTTTATGCGTCCAGACGCTGAGAACCCAGTACATAGTTTAACTAGAGAGATTCCTCTTATATGGCAATGGTGGGAAGAAGCAACCGGGATTCATATTCAGCCTGTTGATATAGTGCCAGAACAAGATTATAAAAATGTTTTTAATTTGAAAGTTGCAGCAGGACAGGTCAATGCGGATTTAATAGATGTAAGATCAGATAATCAAGGGACTCAACTTGTTCAATATGCGAGAGATGGGTTATTGATGCCTTTGAATGACTTAATAGACAAATATGCTCCTAACATAAAAGCTCTTATGAAAAAGTATCCTCAATACAAGAGAGATCTTACTGCTCCTGATGGCAAAATATATGCTATAAGCAGTGCCAATGCCTCAAGATATATGTTTATGACTTTCTTAGTTAGGAAGGATTGGTTAGATAAACTAGGGTTAAAAATGCCAAATACTCTTGAAGATTTTTATAAAACTGCTATAGCTTTTGTAAAGAATGACCCAAATGGTAATGGCAAGAGAGATGAAATAGGAATGTTATCGCCAGATAGACTTTGGGGATTAAATGAGCTTGCTTGTGCGTACGATTTACGATTATGTACTGGAGGAGGTTTTCATATAAGGGAGGATGGAAGGATAACTTATGACTTTATAATGCCAGAAGCTAAGGAGTTCCTAAAGTTCCTTAATAGATGTGTCAAAGATGGAGCAATCCCTCCCTATTATGATGATCCATCTGTATTTACGGGAGCGGGTTCTTTATTCTGGCAGAAGATCTATGATAGTCAGTTAGGTATTTACATTAGAGCAATAGCTCCAATGGTCGGTCCTCTTAATGATCCTAAGGGTGTTATGAGAAGAAATGACCCTAAAGCTAGATGGATAGCAACTTTACCTCCTCTTATGCCAAATGGAAAGAGGGCGAAAGTGACAGAGCAGTTAGCGATGAGATGGCGTACTTATGGAATCACTACTAAGTGTAAAGATCCAGTGGCAGCTATAAAATGGTTAGATTTTGTATTTGCTTCCAAAGAAGGAAGGGAAATATACCTATATGGTAAAGAAGGGCTAACGTTCAAGCGTAACCCAGATGGAAGTATAGAAAGGATAGTTACAATAGATACTTCAAAGGACGAAGTAGCTACTGGACCGCTAGCTGGGAAGTGGTGGGGTAGTTCGATAACGATGCCAATCCTTTCAGACGATGCATGGACAGAAGCTCAATTTAAGATGTGGCAAACTCCTCAGTGGGCGATAAATTCGATTAGGGCTAATTTTAGATATCTTGTTACTCCTTTCCAAGCGCCAATGCTTCTACCAGAAGAGGCAAAAGAAGTTACAACTTTATTAAATGATATTACTACCTATAAGAATGAGATGTGGGCAAAGTTTGTAGCAGGAGACATTCCTATTACAGATGAAAATTTCAATAATTATGTTACTAAGATAAAGCAGATGGGTATAGATAGAATAATAGAGATCTATCAAAAGGCGTTTGCTAGAGTAAAATAGATTTTTATAGAGAAAATTTTTAAAGGGCATAGGGATTTCTCTCTATGCCCTTTAAAACTAAAAGGGTGAGTAAGACTGTGAAGGAAAGGTATTTGAGAACTCTTATTAAAAGAATTAAAAGAGAAAAATTCCTTTACATTATGGTACTACCTACTTTAATCTATTTTTTCATTTTTCACTATATACCTATGTATGGAATAGTTATTGCTTTTCAGGATTATTCTCCTGCAGGAGGATTTTTTAGAAGCCCTTGGGTAGGTTTTGAACATTTTAGGAATTTCTTTAGTTCTCCTTACTTTTTGCGTCTTTTAAGAAATACTTTTTTACTAAGTTTTTACTCTTTAATCTTCGGTTTTCCAGTGCCAATAGTGTTTGCCTTGTTACTTAACGAGGTAAAGAATACGGTTTTTAAAAGAACTGTACAGACTGTAAGTTATTTTCCTCATTTTGTTTCTGTAGTAATAATTGTTGGTATAATGAATATATTTTTGTCACCTACAGATGGACTTGTTAACCTTCTTTTACAGAGATTTGGATATAAACCTATATATTTTATGCAGGAAATTAGATGGTTTAGATTTTTATATGTCTCTTCTGGGATTTGGCAACATTTTGGTTGGAGTTCAATTATATATCTCGCTGTTTTAAGTGGCATTTCCCCTGAGCTATATGAGGCAGCCATAGTAGACGGAGCTAGTCGTTTCCAAAGAGCGATCTACATATCTATTCCATGCTTATTGCCTACGATTATTCTTCTATTAATTTTGAATATAGGAAATTTATTGAATGTTGGATTTGAAAAGATAATACTAATGTACTCTCCTCGTACTTATGAGGTAGCTGATGTAATTTCTACTTATGTCTATAGAAGAGGCCTTTTAGAGGCAAATTTTAGTTTTGGTGCGGCAGTGGGTTTATTCAATAATATAGTAAACTTTGTATTGCTTTTACTTGCAAATTATGTAGCTAAAAGAGTAACTGAATATTCCTTATGGTGAGGTGAAGGAGGCATTTTAGTATGGCTTATAAAGAGAACAGAATTGAAAAAATATTTGACATCTTGAATATTTTTATACTTTCTATTTTAGGATTAGCAACTCTTTATCCGTTTATATATATTTTAAGTGCTTCTTTTAGTATCCCGGAAGCCGTAGCTAGAAGAGAGGTCTTTTTATATCCTATAGGATTTACACTAAAGGCATATAGATTAGTGTTTCGAAGTAGCGAGATATTACTAGCTTATTATAATACTGTATGGTATACCGTTGTTGGAACACTAATTAATGTATTAATGACAACTAGCGCTGCATATCCCCTATCTAGGAAGAATTTCTCTTTGAGAAGTATTATTATGGTATATATTACAATTACAATGTTCTTTAGTGGAGGATTAATCCCATTTTACATACTGGTAAATCGTTTAGGATTATATAATACTAGATGGGCATTAGTAATTCCTGGAGCAGTAAGTGCATGGAACTTGATGATGGCAAGGGTTTTTTTTCAAACAACGATACCTGATGAACTAATTGATGCTGCAAGGATTGATGGAGCTAATGAAATAACTATCTTTTTTAAAATCGTTCTTCCTCTTTCTAAGCCTATTTTAGCGGTTTTAGCCTTGTATTATGGTGTGGCTCACTGGAATGATTTCTTTGGACCACTAATTTTCTTAAGTGATCCTAAGTTACAGCCATTATCAATATATTTGAGAAAAGTCCTTATTCAAGCACAACTCTATAGCGGTGAATATAGCGGGGGATTAGAACAATTGCAAGGTATGATAAATTATGCTTTAGTAGAACAAGTTAAGTATGCTACTGTTATAGTAGCTCTCTTACCTATAATGATGAGTTATCCTTTTTTACAGAAATACTTTGTAAAAGGAGTTATGATTGGGGCTCTAAAAGAGTAGAGCATGAAGTTTTTGAAAAATTTTGACAGTTTTATGAAAAGTGGAATATAGAATGTAGATATAAAACAGAAAGTAAATTTATAGATGGCAATACTTTGTTTCTTGAACTTTATAAAGAGATAGAGAAGTTGCCTGTGATAGATTGCCATGAACATGTAGTAGGACCTAAAAAGGGGATATGTTGAATAAATGAACTGTTCAAAAGGCATTTTAAAAGAGGAAAAGCCCAACATTTTGTGGATAATTACTGATGAGCAGAGAATCGACTCTTTAGGGTGTTATGGAAGTCTTTGGGCTAAGACCCCAAATATAGATCAACTTGGTCGTGAAGGGATAATTTTTAGAAACGCTATCACTCCTGCCCCTGTTTGTGTTCCTGCTAGAGTATCTTTACTATCAGGTAAATATCCTAGCCAGACAGGGATATGGTGGAACCATAATGGAAAAGATAAGAGGTATATACCTCATTTAACATACTTTTTTAAACATTTAGGTTATATTACCGCAAGTTTTGGAAAACAGCATTACTGCTCTCCTAATAAGGCTTTTGAGATAGAATATCACAAAGAAGTAAATGAAGATATAGTAGATTGGTATTCTTTTAATGCAAGATATGATGAATCAAAGTTAGACATAGTAAGATATAATAAAGGTCCATTCCCCTGGATATTAGGGGGAATATTTCCTGAAAAATTAGATAAGACAGTAGAGGCAGAGATTATTCAAAGTACAATAGATTGGCTTAAAGGTTATGATAAAAGACAGCCCTTCTTCCTGCAAGTTTCTTTAAATGCCCCTCATACTCCAGTAGTTCCACCATATTCTTTCTACAAACTTTATGAGAACACTGATATAAGATATCCTTTAGAAGTGGAAACCGAGAAGGAGAGGCTACATCCACAATGGATAGAAAAAGATTTAAAACAATTTGCTAATGCGTCATATCTTAGTAGAGAAGAGATAGAAAAAGCGAGAAGATATTATTATGCAGAAGTGTCCTTTTTAGACTATGAAGTGGGTATCCTCTTAAATTGGATGAAAGAGAAGTCTCTTTTAGATAATACTATAGTTATCTTTCTCTCAGATCATGGTACACATCTTGGAGACTATGGATTACTACAGAAACAGACTTTTTATGAACCTGTAGTTAAAGTACCTTTCATTGTTTGGTATCCTTCTAAATTTGCTTCTGGAATAGAAATAGTAACTCCAGTTGAAACTAGATGGCTACTCCCGTCATTATTAGAATTGTTTGATATAAATGTATTAGAAGATTGCAAAAGTGAGAGCTTGGCCGATACTTTTTGTCTTGGAATCGAACCTCCTCAGAAACCTATCTTTAGCGAATTTACTTTAGGTTCTTTTGGGATTAGAGAGAATGATAAACTTATTATGCTAATCAATAAGGAGTGGAAATTCTTTGTATGCGTTACCTCAGAAATAAGTGATTGTTGTCTTTTTAATATGAATGAAGATCCATATGAGCTTACAAATCTCTATTATATAGAGGATTATAAAGATGTAATTCTAGAATCTTTATCCTTAGTCGAACAGCACCTTCTCTGCCTTTAGAATACTATTCTTTATTGTCAGATATTTCAAAACTATAAATTTATAAACAGTTGTAGATTTTTGATTTCATGATAAAATATAGTTAAAATTTACAAAGGTTTAGAAGGAGGGTTAGATGCAAGGATACATACCTTA
>JACIXS010000384.1 GCA_014360335.1 bacterium
CTCTTCAACCTCTAAAATTTTTCTGCCTTTATAGGTGCCACAATTAGGACATACCCTGTGTGGAAGCTTGGGCTCCTTACATTCAGGGCATAAAGCAAGATTGGGAGCTGTTGCCTTCCAGTTAGCTCTTCTTTTATCCCTTCTTGAAGGGGTATGACGATGTCTTGGATTAGCCATTTTTCTTCATCCTCCTTAAAAGTGATTGTAATACTGCCATTCTTGGGTCTATTTCTTTAACTGTACATCCACAGCTAAATTCATTTAAATCTGTACCACAGACAGGGCATATTCCCTTACAATCTTCAGAACATAAAGGCTTCATAGGTATACTGAGCAAAATCTGGTCACGAATTATGTCTTCTGTATCAATTAATCCCTCTCTGTAGAAATCTACCTCCATCTCATCTCGTTTTAGTTCAACGAGTTCTTCTTTATTCAATTCTTCTATAGGATGATAGCTCAATTCTATTAAACTTCTAATTGGCATTTTATAGTCCTTCAAACATCTACTACATTGAAGTTCAACTTCTCCACTGACAACTCCTTTTACAAATACCTCTTGCCCGTTTTTCTCTATTCT
>JACIXS010000385.1 GCA_014360335.1 bacterium
AAGGGCCTACTAACTCTTAGTTCGTTGGCTAATTCTCTTTCAGATGGAAGCCTATCCCCTACCTTTAGGTTGCTGGAAGAGGCATAATCTACTATAGCTTCTATTATGTTTTCAGTTAACTTTATACGATTAACTGGTCTTACCATCTTACCACAAGTATAATACAATAGATATAGGGTTGTCAAGAAAAAATATAGGATAGGCAATCTGCCTGTCCTATCGGTGGAAATATTAAATATCAGCTGTAAAAGAGATACTCACTATCTAACTGCAGATTTTAGAATGTTTAATACATCCTCCTTGTTAAGTTTTACAAGATTGCCTATCTCTCCTCTTTCAGTGCATTTAGTAGCCATTTCTTCCAATCTATCTTCTCCTATATTTGCCTCTTTTAAGGTTGTAGGAAGCCCTATCTCTTTAAAGAATCTTCTAAGTCTCTCTATCCCTTCTAGTGCGGTTCTCTCTAAAGACTCAAAGCATGGATCGACATTCCACACCCTTACTGCAAACTGGGCAAATCTTTCTATGTTATGTCTATATACATATTTCATCCAAGCAGGGAACACTATTGCTAGCCCTGCGCCATGTGGAATATCATATATACCGCTTAGCTCGTGTTCTATCATATGTGAAGCCCAGTCTCCCACTCTTCCTGTACTTAAAAGGTCATTATGTGCTATAGTGCTAGCCCACATTATTTGAGCCCTAGCATCATAATTGGTTGGATCTTTTAAAACTATAAAGACATTTTCTATAACAGTCTTTAGTGTTGCCTCGCATAACCTGTCGGTAAAATCTACACCTTTTTCATTTGTAAAATACCTTTCCATAACATGAGCCATTATATCCGCTACTCCACAGGCGGTTTGGTATGGCGGGAGGGTAAAGGTAACTTCTGGATTCATTATTGCAAACTTAGGTCTTATTATATCTACATTTAAGGACCTCTTATACCATCCATTCTCATTCGTTATGACTGAACTTTTACTTGCTTCACTTCCAGCAGCTGGTATAGTTAACACAACCCCTATAGGTAAAGCTGTTTTAGGCTCTGCCTTTCCAGAGTAGAAGTCCCATACATCCCCTTCATAGGGAACTCCAACCGCAATGGCCTTAGCTGAATCTATTACACTACCTCCACCTACCGCCAAGATAAAGTCTATTCCATTCTTTCTACATATCTCTATTCCTTCCTTTACTAGACTCAACCTAGGATTCGGCTGAACCCCACCTAACTCTATAAATTCTATCCCCGAATCTTTTAGAGACTTTACTATCTTGTCATAGAGTCCTGTTTTAAATATGCTACTTTTACCGTAATGAAATAGTATCTTTTTACCATAATGCTTGACTTCCTCTCCTACCCTTTTCTCTACCCCTTTCCCAAATATTATCTTGGTTGGGCTTAGAAATTCAAAGTTTCGCATTATTGTCACCGCCTTTCATTTTATACATCTATTATGACTTTGGCAGTCCAGATTTTATTGATATGGTTATACTCTAGTTTGAAATCATAATAGGTTACTGCCTTTACACCATGCTCTATTGTATGTTTCTTATGGTCAAATCTCTCTCCAGATATTTTCGCCTCTAAAAAGGTATCGTCTTTTATACTTACTTCAAATCTACAGGCAAGCACCCTATTAACTTCCCAAAAGTATATAAGTTCATTAAGCCACCTGATAAATAAATCCTCTAAGTCCTCTCCAGTAACTAAGATTTCGAATCCTTCTACTTCAGATATCTTATCTATATCTGTGATAATAGAAAATAACCCTTTGCCAGCATTTTCAAATAGTTCCTCCTTTGTCTTACCGTAGGCGATTAAACCTATGTCTGCTGTATGTTCTACCAGTTCAAAACTATTCATCCTCTTCGTTCTCCACCAAGGCTACACTCTGGACGGAGTCGCCCTCATCTAGAGACATTAATCTTATACCTATACTACTATTCCTACCAACCTGCCTTATATCTTTCACTAAGAGTCTTATAGTTTTCCCTAGAGACGTCATAATAACTATCTCATCGTCCTCTCCAACCTTAATTACGTCAGCCAACTCATCGCCAGTTCTAAACTTCAGTCCCTTTACCCCTTTTATACCTCTACTCTTCTTTTGGGGTATATCATCTAGCCTTATCTTTACCCCATAACCCATCTTTGTAATGAATAAGAGTGATTTTTCAGGCTCGTATGTTTCTACATCAATTACTCTATCTCCTTCTTCTAGTTTTATCCCCTTTACACCCCTTGCGGTTCTTCCCATCTCTCTTAAAGAGGCTACGGAGAATCTGGCTAGATAACCCCTATTACTTACAAGTATTAGGTCTTCGTCTCCCATCAAAGCCTTTACTCCAACTAATCTATCTCCCTCTTGAAGTGATATGGCTATTTTACCTTTGGAAGGAGGATCTACATACTCTTTGAGGTTAGAGAGTTTAACTAGCCCGTTACTTGTTACCATAACAATCTTACCAAAGGTATCTAAATCCTCTGGAACTGGGAAGAGAGCAGTAACTTTCTCCTCCTCTTTTATAGGTAGCAGTATAGATATAGATGTCCCTTTTGCCTGTCTGCTTGCCGATGGAATCTGGTAACCTTTAAGTTGGTATACTATACCTCTATCGGAAAAGAATAGTATTTTGTCTAGCTCTTTTGCCACTATGGTTTGAGCTACTCTATCTTCTTTTGCCTCAAGTCCTGTAATTCCTTTTCCTCCTCTACGCTGTTTTCTGTATGTAGCTAGAGGTGTCCTCTTTATATATCCCCTCTCTGTAAGTATGATAAGTATGTCTATATTGTGTAGTAAGTCTTCCTCTTTTGTCTCCTCCTTGATATCTTCTGATATTAATGTCTTTCTTGGTTGGGCAAATCTCTTTGCTATGGTTAATAGCTCTTCTTTTATCACGTTTAGAAGAAGCTTCTCATCATTTAGTATAGCTTCAAGGGACCTTATCGTTTCAGTTATTTCTTTATATTCTTCTTCTACCCTCTCTCTTTCTAATGCGGTTAGACGTTGAAGCCTTAAGTCTAGTATGGCTTGAGCCTGTTCTCTAGAAAGGTTGAAATTGGTTATAAGTCCATTTCTTGCTGACTCTACATCTCTAGAGTTTCTTATTAGAGTTATCACTTCATCCAAGTGGTCAAGTGCTATTAATAATCCCTCAAGTATGTGAGCTCTAGATTTTGCCTTATTAAGGTCATAGATAGTTCTTCTCCTAACCACCTCTTTTCTAAAACTTAGAAACTCTTTTAGCATCTCGTCTAGAGGCATAGTTTTGGGCATCCCGTTTGATATAACTAGCATAATACTTCCATAGGTAATTCTCAGAGCGGTATGTTTGTATAGCTGATTTATTACGACCTGTGGTATAGCCTCTTTCTTTAGTTCTATTACTATCCTCATTCCTTCTCTATCTGACTCATCTCTTATATTTTGAACACCTGTAATCTTGTGGTCTTTTATAAGTTCAGCTATCTTTTCTATAAGTACAGCCTTGTTTACCTGATAAGGCAACTCAGTTATTATAAGGTTTTTTCTACCTCTATGTTCTTCTATCTCTACCTTTCCCTCTAAGACGATGTGCCCTCTTCCTTTTGTATATGTATCTATTATTCCCTTTTTACCTCTTATTATTCCCCCAGATGGAAAGTCGGGACCGGGTATATATCTCATTAGGTCATTTACAGTTGCAGAAGGATTATCTATTAGGTAGACTAATGCATCTATAACCTCTTTGAGATTATGGGGTGGGATATTAGTAGCCATCCCTACCGCTATGCCAGAACTGCCATTTACCAGTACGTTAGGGAATCCTGCCGGTAATACCACAGGTTCTTTTAGAGACTCATCAAAGTTTGGCATAAAGTCTACTGTATCCTTATCTATATCCTTCAAAAGCTCCATAGCTATAGGGGCTAATCTTACCTCTGTATACCTCATCGCTGCAGGTTCATCGCCATCGATAGAACCAAAGTTACCATGTCCATCTACTAGCGGATGTCTTAATGTAAAGTCTTGAACCATTCTGACTAAAGCCTCATATACAGGAGCATCTCCATGAGGGTGATACTTACCTAAGACCTCTCCAACAACTCTTGCAGACTTTTTGTAAGGTTTATTTGGCTCCATACCCAACTCTAACATAGCGTAGAGTATCCTTCTCTGAACGGGTTTTAGCCCGTCCCTTATATCAGGAAGGGCTCTACCTATTATTACGCTCATTGCATAGTCTAGGTATGAAGCCTGTAATTCCTCTTCTATCTTTACTCCTATAATACTGCCCTTATTCTCTTCCATATCTCCCTCCAATTAGATGTCAAGATTCCTAACGTGTAGAGCGTGCTCTTCTATAAACTTTCTCCTAGGCTCAACCTCTTCTCCCATTAGCAGGGTAAATAGAGCTTCCGCCCTTTCAGCATCCTCTAACGTTACCTTAAGCATAATTCTGGTCTCTGGATTCATAGTAGTCTGCCATAATTGCTCGGGATTCATCTCACCTAGACCTTTATATCTTTGAACCACAATATTGTCTTCTCCGATCTCTGAGATTATACTCTTTAGTTCTTGGTCGTTATAGGCATACCTTTCGATATTTCCCTTTCTAACTAGATATAATGGAGGCTGGGCTATATATATGTGTCCATTCTCTATCAAAGGTCTCATATATCTATAGAAGAATGTTAATAGTAGTGTCCTTAGGTGAGCTCCGTCTATGTCTGCATCTGTCATAATGATTACGTAGTGATATCTTAGTTTACTTAGGTCAAAGCTATCACCGATTCCAGTTCCCAAAGCTGTAATTATAGCCAAGATCTCCTCACTAGAGAGACTTCTAGCCAGAGTACTCTTTTCGACATTCAAAATCTTTCCCCTTAGAGGAAGTATTGCTTGGAATCTTCTATCTCTGCCCTGTTTTGCAGAACCTCCTGCAGAAGGTCCTTCTACTATATACAACTCACTCTTACGGGGGTCTTTCTCTTGACAATCGGCGAGTTTCCCAGGTAGCATAATACTTTCACTAGCTACCTTCCTTACCGCCTCTCTTGCCTTTCTGGCCGCCTCTCTTGCCCTAGCAGCGGTTATAACTTTCTGAAGTATAGTTCTAGCGGTATCCTTTTCCTTGGCGAAATATTCAGAGAGTCTTTCACTAATTGCAGATTCTACAAATGTTCTTACTTCAGGATTACCAAGCTTTGTCTTTGTTTGTCCTTCAAACTCGGGATTGGTTAGCTTTATACTTACCACCGCAGTAAGCCCTTCTCTTATATCTTCTCCTTCTAGATTTGCCTCGTTCTCTTTTAAAAGTTTTAATATCCTTGCCTGTTCATTAAAGACCTTGGTAAGGCTAGACCTGAAACCTATGAGGTGTGTTCCACCCTCTATCGTGTTTATGTTATTGGCAAAGCTGAGGACATTTTCTGTATATCCTTCATTATACTGAATGCATACCTCGAGGCTCATCCCTTCACTTTCCTTTGAGATATATATTGGGCTATGTAGAACCTTTTTGTTCTTGTTTAAGTTTTCTACAAAGGCTACAATTCCACCTTCGAAGATAAATTCTTCCTCTTTGCCGGAATTTTCATCTTTTAATGTAATGAGAAGCCCTTTATTGAGATATGCTAACTCTTTAAGCCTCTGCGAAATTGTATCATAGTTCCACTCAATGGTATTAAATATTACCGCATCAGGTTTAAACCTTATTTTAGTTCCTGTTTCCTCTGTAGGCTCCCCTCTTTCTAATTCAGTTACTTTCTTTCCTCTTTCATACCTCTGTTTCCATACATATCCGTCTCTTTTGACCTCCACCTCTAACCATTCTGATAGGGCACATACTACGGAGATTCCAACGCCATGGAGCCCACCTGATACCCTATAGGTTCCACTCTCAAATTTCCCTCCAGCATGTAGAGTAGTCATTACTACTTCTAGAGCTGGTCTTCCCTCTTTAGGATGAATATCGACAGGGATTCCTCTACCGTTGTCTATAACAGTAATACTATTATCACTATGGATGATTACATTAATACAGGAACAGTATCCTGCAAGAGCTTCATCTATACTATTGTCAACTACCTCGTATACCAGATGATGAAGCCCTCTTTCTCCTGTGCTTCCTATATACATAGCAGGCCTTTTTCTTACCGCCTCAAGGCCCTCTAGAACAGTTATTGATTTAGCATTGTATGTATTGTTACTCAAGCCATTCGCCTCCTATTTATAAGTAAAAATGTTATAAAACCTCCTATTAAGATTGGTAGATAAAAGGTAAAGAGTCTTAATAGAATTATAAACTCGGTTGATGGTACATCTAAAACGCCTCTTAAGAAATAGTCATAACCTAATTCAACTATTCCGCTTCCTCCAGGTGTCGGCATATAAGACTGCGTTATATAAAACATTGCCTGTGCTATTATTGCATCTGTGAATCTCATGTTACTACCTATGAATTTTACTATAGAGACTGGAAAAGAAAATAATACTATGCAGGATAATATGTAGGTTGAGAAGAGGGGAAACCAACTGTGAAGAGAATTTATATAGTTTCTCTCTGACTGAGTAATTAGCGCCATTCTGAATCTATAGATATGTCTAGATAATTTGGTGTATCTCTTTTCTAAATAGATTAATATCTTTGTTATGAGCCCTCTAATCTTTATTGCGTATAAATTTTTACTAAAGATAATAAAGTATACCAAAAATATCCCTAGTCCATAAGTTAGAAAGATGCTATAGAAGATATCTCTGAATATAGGGATATCATAGTTTCTCAAGAAAATAGCAATAATTATAGCGGTTATACCTTTGATTATACTATTCATAATACCTCTTACTGAGACAATCCATAGAGCCCTGTCTGCATCTAGTCCTATCTTTAAAAGAGATATATACTCACCTGGAAATGTCCCTACCGAGAAGGCGGTAATTCCACCTAGAAAGAAACCGGTAAAAACAACCTTTAGAGAGTCTAAAAAATTAATTTTTATACCAGTATATCGGGCTAACATAGATAATTTTAATCCTTCGGTTATCCACCAAACGATAATTATTACAGAGCCACATATAATCCACAAAAAATTCTTCTGTCCGAGATTTATCGTTCTATCTCGGTAGATAAAGTAGTAAGAGACTATCCCTCCAAGGATTATGGGTGAGAGAAACTGCCAGAATTTTACCTTCATCTTCTACTCTGAGATAAGATTTTGTCTAATCTATCCTTTATAGCTTCTAAGGCTTGGCGTGTATCTACTTTCCCTGTTACTATATTTTCTAGCTGAGGATTTATAGCCTCAAAAGCTATCTGGGTAAAGAGAGGGTCATTATCTGTAGGAACTGCGTTTTCTACATAATTATAGAGAAAACTATGGTTTTCTTCTTTATTAAGATTCAGATTGTCCCAGATATTTCTAGATGCTGGTAGTCCTCCGATATCTAGAACCCAGTTTGAATTTTGGGCTAATGTCTTGGCTAGAAGAAGTGTCATCTGAGCCTTGTCAGGATTATAATTATCCCTCTGTCTAAAGCAGAAGTAACCATAAATCTCCCAAAGGGATGATATCTTACTACCTTGATTGTTAGGGAAGGGGAGAATTATTGATTTTACCTTCTTAGCGTTGTCTATCATCTTATAATCTAGATAGTTTCCTATCAGGATACCTGCTTTACCCTCATTAAATATGTCTATATTGGTAGAGAGCTTACTTCCAAGTAATGTCGGATTAATGATACCGCTTTTGACTAATTTATCGAAGAATTTTAGTGTTTCTTCTATCTTTGTCTCATCCCATAAGAATCTATTATCCCCTATCGCCTTTCCTACGCCGTTATTTACCATAAGCATCCAAAATATATCAAAGAGAGAACCACCCCTTAGGCTTATAAGAACAGGATAGGGAGAGACTAATTTAAGTTTATTTGCTAAATCTATGAAACTATCCCAATCGATTCCCACTTCTTGAATCTTTTGAGGATTGTAACCTAGTCCCTCTATTAGTGTCCTATTAGCTATTAATATAAATTTCGGGGTTATCATAGCAGGATAACAATAGAAGTGCTCTCCGTCAGATGTTATCTGGTTCAATATTTGAGGGAAATAATGTAACTGCATAATTTGTTCCTTTGGTATCTTTAATAGGTAAGGGGCATTTATGTATATAGGGTTCTGAGTTCCATATATGATGTCTGGAGGTTCTCCTGCAGCAAATACCGCCATAATCTTCATCTGTGTTCCCATCTCAGCCATAGGGTCACCACTACCAGGCAAAAGGTCTAATCTTGATTTGTAGGGTCTATACTGTTCGTTAAATTTCTCTATTATCTCGCTTATAGTCTTTTCCATATTCTTAGAATAGATACCAGACCATAGGACTACATCGTATTTACCACTTATTACTCCAGAGCTACTCTTGGGCCTAAGTCCATAGTAGAGTCCAATACCTATTGCTATAATTATAGCTACTATTAGAATAGTTGAGCTTCTTTTTGCAAAGAGTCTATTGAAAAATAATTCTAACTTGCTAGGTTTATACTCTATGGCTTCAGGAGGAACCATATATTTTCTCCTAAGGTCGTAGAGTTCCATCCTGAAGTCAGCCCTTTTATCCAGATATATCAGTTTGCTTATAAGTGCATTATATATATCGGTAAGGTCTCCAAAGGTAACGTTATTTCTATCTTTACCCAAAATCTCCAATGTTTCATTTAATATTGCCTCACCTTTGGAGCCTAGGTATTTGTGGCAAATAGGTAAAAGCTCATTCCAAAATTCTTCTGGAATAAAATCCGTTTCTCTTTTTATCTCCGCCATAGCAGAATTTATTATACCATAGAATTGCTGAAAAATAAATATTAATCTAATCTGGGGTGTAATCACTTTTTAGAAAGAGTGCTCCTTTCTGGCTGGAATTGATATACTATAATAAAAAATCCAAACCAGAAAGGAGTGATTTTAATTGATACTTACCATTATACCA
>JACIXS010000386.1 GCA_014360335.1 bacterium
GTTAGCCCCACTTCTAGTTATAGATGATTGGAAGAACAAAAAGGTTATAGATATAGGTTCTGGAGCTGGATTCCCAGGTGTTCCTTTATCTATAGTTCGAGAGGATGCTAATTTTTTATTAGTCGATATCTCTGTTAAGAGGATTGCTTTTCTAAACCTAGTCAAGTCTAAGCTTCAGCTTAAGAATGTAGAAGTTCTGTGCATAGATGCTAATACGCTAAAAGAAGATACAAGATTTATCGGAGCCTTTGATATTGCTCTATCAAGAGGAGTAGGGGAAACTAATTACTTAAAGTCTGTTATTTTCCATCTATTAAAGATTGGCGGGAGAATGTTATTATTTAAGTCAGAAGGAGTAGGGCATAAGATTAAACCCGGTTTGATTCTATTAGAAGAGAAAAGGTATGAATGAGATAGTTTTATTTACCATTGGTGCATTAATAGTAGTAAACATAATCCTCCTTATAATTGTTATTCTTTTAAGGGCTAATATAAAGAGGATTGAGGAGAGG
>JACIXS010000039.1 GCA_014360335.1 bacterium
TTACAACAAGAAGATTGGATGTCTCTTTTATGTCGAACTTTATCCTCTTATACTCTCTTGATAATGACATCCCTAGATGCATAGCTAACTTCGTTATCTCAATCTTAAATTTATCATTCTGATATGCCTTCTTGTCTAAATAAGAAAATAGAGCCTTGGCAAGTGGTGTCTCTAAGCTTAGGTAGAAGTCTAGATCTATAGTCTTAATATACCCACTCTTTATACTTTTCCAAAACTCGTCACTAGCTTTTACTTCTAAAGTGTATTTATTTCCGTTTTTATTAATCTTAGCATATTCTAAAATGTGAAAGGTATATGCAGGTAGATAATCTTTTGCTTCATTATCCCAAAATGCATATTCAGCTACAATACTTACTCCAACTAATCTATATAGGGATTCTTTTAATTCCTTATATCTATCGCTTGAAATTCCCCACTTGAGAAGTTTAATAATATCTAACATGCTATCTATCTTTAATATCTGAGACTGAAAGCCTTGCTTTTTCCAGTAATAGAGCAAAGCTAGTAGTACATCTCTGTCTTTATACCGAGGCAATCCATATTTATCAGAGCCAGTAACAATCCAGAAAGCTTGTCTTACTACCCCGTCTTTTGTTACTGTCTCCCCGTGCCATTCCACAGTTTTAACAGTCTGCGGAACTTTAAAACCTAAATATTGAATAGGATATTCTACTAGAT
>JACIXS010000387.1 GCA_014360335.1 bacterium
TTTGACTTTAGACTCTCTACCACTTCTTACAAACGTAACTTCTATCTCATTAGTATCTCTTTTAAAACCTACTACCCTTGAACCTCTTGATATTTCTGCTCCTCTATCCTCAGCCATTATCGCTAATCTTTTATCAAACATTATCCTGTCTATAACTAGCGCATAAGTTCTTTCTCCTAAAAATGAAAGTTTTGTCCCATCATAGCCATATATATTGGCTCCCCTTATTTTATTAAGAATTACATCATCTTTAACTCCACTTATCGATAAAACCTCTGACGAAACAAGACCTGCACAGTGTGGAGGTTCTCCTACTTCTCCGTGTTCTTCCAAAATAAGAACCCTTCTACCAGCCTCAGCTATATGTCTACCTACAAAGCAACCTATAGGTCCTCCTCCAACTATTACGACATCGTAATCCATATCTAACCCTCAGAATCTAAAAGATTTACAATAATCAGATATCCACTTCACTCTTTCTATCCCCTCTTCATCTACCCCTTCTGGAATCTCATCAGAGATACCTAAAACTAACCTAGGATGGAAAAGTTTTATCAGTGTCTCCACACATTCATACAATTCCTCTCTTGGATAAATAGACAAAAAGAGAACCGCTGGAATACCATCTAACAAGACTTTATCACCAATGTGCTCTTTCATCTCTTCTATAGAGACATCTCCCTGAGGTAATGGTGTTAATGCCTCTAAGCCATCAAAAGGAAGGTCTTTTAGATACTTAAGTATAGGTTTAAAATGTCCATCTATATGAATGTGGGTATATATACCAGCTTTCCTGAGTTGATTTGAACGCTTTTCCCAGAAAGGTATGAGGTACTCTTCAAAGTATTTTATAGAAAACAGATATGCATCTATGTTTTCCCCAAAATTAACTATCTTGACTTTATCTTTATAAGATATAATCTCCTCGTAAAGACGATTATAAGATTCATCTATAGCAAGCATTAGTTCTTCCATCTCTCTTGGAAAGTCATTAAGTGCATATACCAAGTCTTCCAAGGTCATCCAGGAACTATCAACGTGTAATGTCTGATAGGGACTTCTAGGCAAGAAAAATTGCGGATACCCTCTAGCACCAATGAATTTATCCCCCTTATCAAAATTCTCTACTATAAAATAGAACTCTGTATGCTTAAATAACCACGTAGCCTTTTTTATATCCTCTCTAGTCTTTATAGGGGACTTAGAGGTTCTCCAATTCTTGTCTGAAGTCAATCGTATCTCTCTCACCAGTTCTCCATAAGGGGTATCTATGACTATCAATTTACAATCTTCACTTTTCTCCTTTTCTACAATCTTTACTTTATCACTATACCTTAGACCTATAGGGCTGGGTATACCTGTGTAATAGGCTATATATCTCATGGATATATCCAATTCATCATAGAGCTCTAGAAGAGAGTAGTCTTTATACCTTTCAGGCATTACATTAAACTG
>JACIXS010000388.1 GCA_014360335.1 bacterium
TACGGGTGCTGATTGTCGCCTTTTATACTCTGCAGAATCTATCTTTTTTATTACACTTTCAACTAACTCTCTATCAAATCCTAACTTAACTATTTTATCTATTGGCAAATTGTCTTCTATATATGCCTTTATGATAGGGTCAAGTATGCTATAGGGTGGTAGTGAGTCTTCATCTTTCTGATTTGGTCTTAATTCTGCAGAAGGAGGTTTTTTAAAGACTCTTTCTGGAATTATCTCCTTTTCCCTGTTTATAAATCTTGCAAGCTCATATACCAATGTCTTAGGTAGGTCTCCTATAACCGATAATCCTCCTGACATATCCCCATAAAGTGTACAGTAACCCATTGCTAGTTCTGATTTATTCCCTGTACTAAGCACAAGATACCCTTCTCTATTAGAGATAAACATTATAATGTTTCCTCTGATTCTTGCCTGTAGGTTCTCCTCCGCCATATCTATAAGGGGTCTACCATCAGGATTTAACGTCTCTATAAAAGAAGAAAAGACCTTCTCGATAGGAATGATTCTAAATCCTATACCGAGATTCTTAGCTAGTAACTCTGCATCTACTACGCTTTCTCTGGAAGAATACCTTGAAGGCATACTGATACCTAAAACATTTTCCCTTCCCAATGCAGATACTGCTAAACAAGCTACCACTGAAGAGTCTATCCCACCGCTTAATGCGACTAAAGCTTTTTTGAACCCTGTTTTCGCAAAGTAATCCTTTATTCCTAAAACTAATGCCTTATAAATAGATGAGATGTCTTCAACCATACTATCGGGGTTCTTTTTTATAGATGTATCTAAAAGGTCTATGGTTCCAAAGTCTTCTTCAAAGCTCTTACCTTCCCATACTATGTACCCTTCTTCATCTATTACTAAGCTTGAGCCATCAAAGATTAATTCATCATTTCCTCCAATCTGGTTTACATAGATTATCTTCTTTTTATATTTCTTCGCAATATGAGTTAGCATATCTATTCTAAGTGTCTTCTTCCCATAATGATACGGAGAAGCAGATATATTTATGATGATATCTATACCTTGTAGGACAAGTTTCTCCACAGGGTCAATCTCATAGAATTTTCTATTCCAGTAGTCTTTGTCATTCCATATATCTTCACAGATAGTTATACCTAATCTTTCACCTTCGAATGTTATAGGTGAGATATTTTTAGCAGGTTTAAAGTATCGCGTCTCGTCAAAGACATCATAACTTGGTAGGAGCGTTTTATCCTGTCTAAAGAATAGTCTTCCTTCGTAGAAAAAGAGAGCAGAATTGTAGATATTATCATCATAAGAAGGACTTCCTATAATAATACCTATATCATAGCTCAATGGGATAATGGAATTTTTTAGTATCCTTTCTATAGAACCTGCCAATTCTACATTATAGATTAAGTCTCTTGGAGGATAACCTATTATTGATAACTCTGGGAATATAATGAGATCAGAAGATAAACTCTTCGCCCTATTAATCTCTCTACTAATCTTTTCTATATTACCCTTTAAGTCCCCTACTGTAGGGTTT
>JACIXS010000389.1 GCA_014360335.1 bacterium
AAATAAAATGAGAGAACATTTAAAATCTTTAGTATCTTTACTGATAGTAGTTGTTTTTCTCCTAACTCTTGTTCCTACAGGATTCTCTCAGGAAGCTCTGATAAAAGGTGGTCAGTATAACCTGTCTGACTATCAAAAGCTTACCGGAACAAAGATTACGAAGTTTAATGAAGCTCCAATGTTAGCTGACCTAGTAAAGCAGGGCAAACTCCCCCCAGTAGAAAAGAGACTTCCTGAAGAACCATTAGTAGTAATCCCCTTTGAGGAAATTGGTCAGTACGGAGGGACCTTAAGAGGAGAGGCACATTTAGGGATGGGAGATAAGACCGGTTGGTGGAGGATGTCACATGAACCCTTAGTCTATTGGGATGTTACTCATAAAAAGATTCATCCAAACATAGCAAGGGCATGGAAAGTTTCTGATAATGGTAAGACGTTTACTTTTTATTTAAGAAAGGGTCTAAAGTGGTCCGATGGGCAACCCTTCACTGCAGATGATATTATGTTCTACTATGAAGACGTTCTTTTAAATAAAGAACTTACTCCAACTTTTCCGTCTTGGCTTGTAATGAAGGGTAAACCAGTTACAGTAGAGAAAATAGATGATTATACAGTAAGATTTAAATTCCAAGAACCATACGGATACTTTATAGGAAGGGTAGCAGAAGGGCAAGACCTATACGCTCCAAAACATTATTTGAAACAATTTCATCCCAAGTATACAGCAAAAGAAAAATTGGAAGAGATGGCAAAGAAGGAAGGTCTTAACTATTGG
>JACIXS010000390.1 GCA_014360335.1 bacterium
AGCAGAAAAGAGGTTAGAGACTTTACCTTTCGTTAACAGTCTTACCAAAGAGGATGGTAAGTATCTAGTAAGAGTAAAGGCTGATAAGGATTATCGTGGGGATTTAGTAAGTTTTATCTCTTCTATTGGAGGTAACCTTAAGGAGATAAGAAGAAGAGAGATGAGTCTAGAAGACGCCTTTATTACTATTACCGAGAAGAATATATCGCTATTCTCCTCTGAGGAGGTAACAGAATGAGTTACAGATGGGTTGCTATAAAATCTATAATAAAGAGAGAGGCAAGGTCTAGTTTTTTTGGTTTGGGACTTTATATAGCTAGTACGCTGGCATGTTTTGTCTCTGCCTTTATCTTTAATAGTTACATAAATACAGTAGAGGGTAACAATATTATGGTTATGTCTTCCCCTCTAAATACACCTCTTTTTTATGCTGTTATTGTTTCTGCTTTATATACCGCTATATCCTCCTCTACTGCGCTATCTAGGGAAAAGGATAAGGGGACTTTGGAGGTATTGTTTTATGGTCCTGTAGACCATCTTTCCGTTATATTGGCTAAGTTTTTTGAGGACATTATAAGTTTTCTGATAATAATGGTCTTAGTAACACTTTACTTTGTATATACCGCTATTGTTACTAATCTTGGTTTTTCTATATCTTACCTCTATGCAGTTGTTCTATCTATATTTATTGCAGGTAGCATGTCCTCATTTGGACTCTGGCTCTCCTCTCTTACCGCCCGTATCAGGACATCAGTATTACTACTCATAGTTATAATGGGAGGACTATTAGGACTTCAGTTTTTACATAACTATATACTCACTCTAAAACCAGAAGATCTCTCACTCTCTATGGTGTATATTATGGGGATCCTTTCTAAC
>JACIXS010000391.1 GCA_014360335.1 bacterium
GTCCATTGTAGATTATATGTAATCTATCGTCTTGCCATAAAAAAATAGGCTTTTCTAACTTAAACTCTTTTCCATTAACATCTAAGATTTTTAATAACCATCTATTGTAGTGATTCTTTATATAATTCTCCCTATTTTTCTTATTTACTATCCACCTTAACCTACCATCTTTCTCAAATGCAAATTCAAAAAGAGCATTCCCCAAGATTATATAATTTTCTTTGAGGAAATAGGGACTGGACATAATTGGCTCCTTTTTAAGTAATATTGGGGGATACAAAATGTATCCCCCAATAAAAACAGTTTAATCTTTTATAAAGTACTGTTCTGGACTTGTATTAGAGATCTGAAGTAGAAGCCATTCGTAGAAGCTCCTCTGTGGAACATTCTTAAAGTTCTTCTTGACCACTAGAGGTGTTGGTGCTAATCCTACTGTTCCGATACTCCAAGCATTCTCGGCACTGAGTTTTATAAGCTCTTTACCTATCCTTATCCTTTCTGCATCATCTATAGTCCTCTTAAACCTATCATACATATACATAGCCCTCAGAACATCACCGGTAGGCTTCTCTCCGGTTTTACCTCCAGAAGAATACCACTGGGCATAAAGTGGTGCACCAGTAGTAGTAATTACAGGGAATATAAATACAGGTTGGATTAATGGAGTTAGGCCTCTACCCCATGCCCATACCATTATATCAAACTCTGTGCTTGCTCTTCTTATATCAAACAAAGCCCTATCCATTGATTTATAGGCAA
>JACIXS010000392.1 GCA_014360335.1 bacterium
CTTTATGCACTCAAGGGAGGGTTTGGAGACTCCTTATCTAAGTGAGGAGTGGATGAATTGTATAAAGAGGTCAGTTCAAACTGCAAAAGAGATTGGAATGAATGCATGGCTTTATGATGAAGATAGATGGCCCTCTGGTTTTGCTGGAGGTCTAGTAGCTAAAGCTATAGGAGATGAAGGTCGTGCGAAGATTCTAACTTTAGAGGTAGTTAGTGGAGAGTTAGATCCTAGTGAGAGTCTGGTTAGTTTTATAGCGGTTCTAGAAAAGAATTCTATAGTAAAACTAAAAAGAGTAACAGAAAGGACATCTCTTGAAGATGGTGAAGTTGGATTAATCTTTAGAAGAGAGATATGCCCAAAGGTAGACTGGTTTAATGGGGATACTTATAGTGACAATCTAAACCCCAAAAGTGTAAAAACCTTCATAGAAACAACATATGAGGCTTATTTTAGAGAGGTTGGAGAAGAATTTGGAAAGACTATCCCGGGTATATTTACAGATGAGCCTAATATATTTGCCTGGAGAGTAGCTAGAAGAGGATTGCCTTGGACTGATATATTCCCTGAGTTCTTTAAAGAGAAAAGAGGCTATGATCTCATAGAGAATCTACCATATCTCTTCTTCGATGGAGAAAAGTCCTATAAGATAAGATATGATTACTGGAGGAGTATAACTGAACTCTTTGTTAGTGCCTATTCAAAACAGTTAGGAGAGTGGTGTCAAAAGCATAACTTACTCTTTACCGGACATTATCTCTATGAGAATGATTTTCCAAGAGCTATTCTTGTATCTGGAGCTATTATGCCTCATTATGTCTATCAGGGGCTTCCTGGAATAGATATCTTAACAGAGTCCATCAAAGAGACATTAACTGTAAAACAGTGTAGTAGTGTTGCCAATCAGTTTGGTAAAAATAGAGTACTCTCTGAGCTATATGGATGTACTGGATGGGAGTTTACATTTGAAGGGCAAAAGTGGGTCGGAGATTGGCAATATGCCCTAGGGGTAAACTTAAGATGCCAACATCTAGCTCTATACACCCTGAGAGGTTGTAGAAAGAGAGACTATCCTCCATCCTTCAACTATAACACCACTTGGTGGAAGTACAATAAAGTCGTAGAAGACTACTTTGCTAGATTATCTCTTATACTCTCAGAAGGTAAAGTAGTAAGAGACATCCTCCTTTTACACCCTATAGAGAGTGCCTGGATGTTATTCAATGGGGTTAATTTCGAAGAGGTTTCAAAGATTGGCGAAGAATTCCAGAACATAGCAGATACACTATTAGCCATCCACAGAGACTTTGATCTAGGCGATGAATCCATTATTGAGGGATATGGCAAGGTAGTAAATGGTAGGTTCGTTATAAATCAGGCTAGTTATAAAGTCCTTGTTCTTCCACCTATGAAGACAATTAGAAGAAAAACAGTAGAACTTATTAAGGAATTCTTAGATAGCGGTGGAAATATAATTGCTATAAGACCTATCCCAGATAAGGTCTTGGCTCAAGATGAAAACCTCTCTTGGCTCTTCAGTTATCCTAATGTAACTATTATAGATGACAAAAGAGAACTATCTAAGGTCCTAGATAAAATCTTACAACCTAGAATACGTATACAGGAAACACCGGGAGAGGAAGCCGGTAGTTTCATTTATATGGAAAGAGATATAGAGGGTAAAAATGTCTTCTTCATAGTAAATACTGATAGAAATAGCTCTCATACAGTTGAAATCACCATACATAACAATGGGAAAGTAGAAGAGTGGAATGCTCTTACAGGAGAGATAAATGAGATATATACCATCCAAGAGGAGAATATAACGAGGATAAAAACTACATTTGGACCAGCAGAATCTAAACTCTATGTAATTGACCCTAGCTCAAAACCTACTGTGAATAAACCTAAAGAACTAAAGTTTAAGAGAAGCCTTTATATAGGTCCAGTTACTAGATTCAAGAGAAGTGACCCCAATATCCTTACCTTAGACTTCTGTCAGTATAGATTCAAAGGGGAGGAATGGTCAGATCTTCTTCCAGTATGGAAGGCTCAACTTGAAATTAGACGCAGATTAGGAATGAGAGACATCCATATTAACGGTATAGAGCAAAGGTGGAGATGGGTATATCAACCCCATCCAAATGACAATACACCAGTTGAGTTTAGATTTACTTTCAGAGTAAAAGATATACCTAAGACACCAATAAGTTTAGTTATTGAAAATGCAGAAGATTTTGATATATCTTTCAATGGGAAAAATGTATCGAATATACCTAATGGCTGGTATCTAGACAGGAGCTTTGACAGGGTAGAACTACCAACACCAAAGATAGGAGACAATGAGCTTATACTTTCCTGTCTCTACAAGAATAGGATGGAGGTAGAAGACTGCTACATCATAGGGGACTTTGGAGTAGATATTCTCACTAGAGAGATAATAAGAGAGCCAGAGAAGATTCACTTTGGAGATTGGTGTTTACAGGGATATCCTCACTATGCTGGAAGTATAAGCTATATAGAAGAGGTAGATATAAACTTAGAGCCAAATGAGAGGATATTTATAAGGCTTGGAAATCATTCTAGTATTACCACTGCCATATGGGTTAATGGGAAACTAGCAGGACATATACCTTGGAAGTGTGCAGATGGTCTAGACATTACTCCTTTTGTTGTAAATGGGAAAAACCTAATAGAGATAGAAGTGGTAGGTAGTCCTAGAAATATGTTAGGCCCATTGCATCAAAAGAGTGGTAAGAGGCCTTGGACTGATTCTAGGTCATTCAGGACAGAAGGAGAAGAATTTACTCCAGAGTATGTCCTAATGCCTTTTGGACTCTTTGATCAGGTCAAATTAGAAGTCTTCTCCGAATAAAAGAAAAAGGAGGGCAGATTTTTTGCCCTCCTAAATTATTTTACAAAGCCCAGGCTAAAATTCCAGCTAGTATAAAGAATACTCCTCCTATTACTGCTATAATCTTATCAAGTCTTTTTTCTTTCTCTTTTCCCACGTGGAAAAGTCTAGCGCTTCCTCCTATTGCTCCTAAGCCTTCTCCTCTAGGAGGTTCTAAGAGGATAATCAAACTCAATCCTATAGCTATTACTATCTGAATAATCATTAAGGTATTCTTCATATTACCTCCGCACACTATAAGAGATACTTAACTATCCTAGCGAAGCTATCTGCATTTAGACTTGCTCCTCCGACGAGAGCTCCGTCTATTTCGCTTTCTTTCATAAAATCATCTATATTAGATGGGGTTACGCTACCACCATAGAGTATCCTTACTCCTTCAGCCTTATCCTTTCCAAACCGTGATCCATACCATTCTCTTATCATAGAGATGACATCTACCGCATCCTTAGGATATGCCGGTTTACCTGTACCAATAGCCCATACTGGTTCATAGGCTATAACTATAGACTCAGGGTCCTTAACCAGAGATAAGCTTCCTTCTAGTTGAGATATAACTACGTCCTTTGTCTTTCCCGCTTCTCTATCTTCCAATCTTTCACCGACACATAGTATTGGTGTAAGCCCATTTCTAATTGCAGATTCAACCTTTTTAGCTATAAATTCATCTGTCTCTCCTATAATCCATCGTCTCTCAGAATGACCTAAGATAACAAATGTGCAATTAAACTCTTTTAGCATTAGAGGAGATATCTCTCCTGTGAAAGCCCCCTTCTCTTCCCAGAACATATCTTGAGCCCCAAGGTAGATACGTGTATCAATAATCATCTTTGAGACAGTATCCAGGAGTGTAAATGGTGGACATACCGCTATATCCCTATCTTGAACGTCTGATACCAAAAGTTTAAGGCGCTGTACCAGAGATATAGCCTCTGGTACAGTCCCATTCATCTTCCAGTTACCAGCTATAAGCCTTCTTCTCATTTAAGCTTCCCCTTAATACTTTCACTATCATCTAAAATTGCTACCCCAGGAAGAACTTTACCCTCTAGGAATTCTAAACTTGCTCCACCACCTGTCGATACATGGGTCATTTTTTCGGCAAGACCAAACTTCTCCACCGCCTCTGCAGTCTCTCCACCACCAACCACTTTTAATGCTTCAGAATTAGCTATAGCGGTACCTACAGTCTTAGTTCCCTCACTAAATGCAGGCATCTCAAATACCCCTAATGGTCCATTCCAAACTATTGTCTTCGCCTGAGAAACCTTTTGAGCAAATATTTCTCTAGTCTGAGGTCCTATATCTAAGCCCTGCCAATCACTTGGTATCTGAGATACAGGTACTACTCTAGTATTTGCATCAGGTGCAAACTTATCTGCTATAACCACATCGACAGGTAATACAAGCTCAACCTTCTTCTCCTTAGCCAGGTCTAATAACTCCTTGGCTAGGGAAAGCTTATCAACTTCACAGATAGACTGTCCTACTTCATAACCCAAAGCCTTTAGGAAGGTATAAGCCATACCTCCACCTATTAGAAGTATATCTACCTTTTCTAGGAGATTCTTAATAACTCCAATCTTGTCAGAGACTTTAGCTCCTCCTAATACTGCAACAAAAGGTCTTTCTGGAGATTCTAGGACCTTAGAGAAAAACTTGATTTCTTTTTCCATAAGGAATCCTGCTACTGCAGGTAAAAGTCTAGCTACACCTTCTGTAGAGGCATGGGCTCTATGTGCAGTCCCAAAGGCATCATTGACATATATATCCGCAAGACTTGCTAACTCTTGAGCAAATTTAGGGTCATTTTTCTCTTCTTCAGGATAAAACCTTATATTCTCTAGAAGGACTACATCCCCTTCTTTCATCTCTGAAACAGCCTTTCTTACCTCATCACCTATACAATCATTTAATTTCTTCACTGGAACACCTAATTCGCTGAGTCTAACCGCTACGGGATCTAACCTTAAACTTTCAGTGACACCCTTAGGCCTTCCTAGATGTGTAACAAGTATAACTTTTGCCCCCTTCTCTCTCATATAATTTATGGTGGGAAGAGCAGCTCTTATCCTTGTATCATCTGCAACTTTGCCGTCAGCTAGAGGGACATTAAAATCTACCCTAGTTAGAACTCTCTTTCCTTTTAAATCAATATCTCTAATCGTAAGCTTTTCCATAGATACTACTCCCTTTTAGATTCCCTTATCTCTTACAAAAGCTACAAGGTCTGCCACTCTACAAGAATAACCCCACTCATTATCATACCAAGCTAAAACTTTTACTAGATTTCCAATAGCCATTGTAGAAAGTCCATCTACCACAGTAGAATATGTGGTACCTTTAAAATCCATAGATACCAGTGGCTCATATGTTATATCTAAGATTCCCTTCATTGGACCAGCTGCAGCTTCTTCAAAAGCCTTATTTACCTCTTCTACTGTTACCTCTCTGCTTACTACACATACCAAATCAGTGATAGAAACAGTTGGGGTAGGAACCCTCAATGCTATTCCGTTCATCTTACCCTTTAGCTCGGGGATTACCGCTCCAATAGCTTTTGCAGCACCTGTAGTTGTAGGAATAATATTTAGGGCGGCCGCTCTAGCTCTCCTCAAATCCTTATGTGGTAAGTCTAGAACTCTTTGGTCATTTGTATAAGAGTGGGTAGTGGTCATTAATCCGCTTATTATTCCGAATTTATCATTCAACACCTTAGAAACGGGAGCTAGGCTGTTAGTAGTGCAAGAAGCATTAGAGATGATATGGTGCTTACTTGGATCATACTGATTTTCATTTACGCCAAGGACTATAGTTATGTCTTCTCCTTTGGCAGGTGCAGTAATGATTACCTTCTTTGCTCCAGCTTTAATATGTGCAGAAGCCTTTTCTGCGTCAGTAAATACACCTGTAGATTCTACTACTAAGTCTACTCCTAAATCCTTCCAAGGTAGGTTTGCAGGGTCCTTTTCTACGAATACTTTTATACGTCTAGAATTAACTATCATATCGTTTCCATCAACCTTTACCTCTCCTGGGAACCTACCATAGTTGGAATCATACTTAAGGAGATGGACATTTGTATTGATATCGGTAATATCATTTATAGCCACTACCTCTATATCAGGATATCTCTCTATAAGTGCTTTAAGTACCTGTCTCCCTATTCTTCCAAAACCATTGATACCTACTTTCATTTTTTATACCTCCTTTTGAGAAATTAATAATTTTCCAATCTCTCTATACTGATTATCTAATCTAAGTTTTGACAATTCTATAAATCTTATCTCTTTAACATTTTTTATAGGGGTTTCTACCAAAAGGTTAATTCCTGCCTTTTCAATTATTCTACCTAGCCCCATAAACTTACCTCTTCCATCCCTAAGTCCAACAATAAGACCTATAAGCTCATCTTCTCTAATGACACACTTATATTTTATCATACCAGTCAAACAGTCTTTTAGAGATAATAATGGATAAGGAAAATAGAAGAGATAGATACCTGCAGAAAATAGAGTAAGATTGGTAGAAAAGCATTGTTTAAAGAGAGATTCTCTTCTATCTTTTCTAGTTTGAAAATCTCTCCTTTTTGCGTTTGGTAATGGGCTTATCAAGCTTTTTTCACCGGAAAGATATGAGATAAATCTTTTAGCCCAAGACTCTTCCGAGATAACAATAGTAAAAGGATTTTCGATATTCTCTATTATATTCTTCTTATACCCTAATGCCCTTGGAGAGTTAACATACCCACAAGTATCTATTACTAATCTTGTCCCATCTCTAGGGACTAAAGCAAGGAGCTTTAGAGACCTTGCAACTATAAGAGGTTCTAACCCCTCAGGGGTGTTGTTGCCTATAAATTCAGAAGCTATTACATCTACTTCCAGTAAATCCTCATTAATTAGCTTTAATCTTCCCAAAGATATAGTTATAGGTAACCCTATAGTTGATTGTCCCAAGTCTAAGTCTAGGAAAAAGACATCATACCCCTTTTTTAAAAGAAAAGCAGATAAACTAACCGCAAAGGATGTCTTACCTACATCAACTCCACCTATTGTTATATAACACCAGGAGTCGGGAAATTGTTTAGCCTTCTCTTCAGTATAGGAATAGGCATCAGGATTTATCTTCAATGTCACCATAAGCTAATTTCTTTAACCTTCTCATATAATAAGCTATAGTGCTCTTACTTACTGGGGGCTGGGACAATTGTGCTAATTCCTTTAATGTAGCTTGCGGATGGCTTAATCTTAACTCTGCTACTTGCCTATATCTTTCAGGCAGTTTGTTATTGATTATTAAAGTTCTTATAGCTTCTAATTCCCTTTCTGCCGAAAGTAGTGCCTTTTCTATGTTAGACTCTTGGAAATTTATCTTTCTATTTGTATCTTCTTTAATAAGCTTTAATGTTCTTATCTCTTCTAACTTTATAAGACCTTGCTGAATTCCTATCGAACTTAGAAATCTCTCAATGTTAGAGAATCCAATTATAGAAACCTTCTTCATATAGATATTATGTCTTATCCCAAGGGAATCTAAGGCTTTAGCTATATGACAGGTAAAATTCTTCTCAAGCGGTAATAACTCTATCCTATAACATTTCTCTGGATCTAAGATAAAACCACAAGCCAAGAAAACTCCTCTAAGAAAATCCTTAGACATTTCTCCCTGCCATTCTAAAAGCTTAAGGTACTCTTCGTCCAGTCTTATGAAAAATCGATAGGATCTTCTATACTTCGTTATGTCCATACTAAGAGAACTTTTAAATATCATCTTCCAAAGTATGGTGATTCTATTGGCAACATTTAATCTTTCTGTATATATCAAATTTTCGTCTGATCTCTTTCTAGAACCGATAATACCCTGTAACTCTACAAATGCCTCCTGTACATTACTAGGCGTTTTTTTACAGAGTTCAAGTCTTAAAGCTTCTGAATATCCTCTCACTTTTCCGCTTCTATATCCCTATGATGAACTATTACTTTATATCCTTTCTCTTCTAATCTTTCTTTTAATATTTCTACAATAGCAGGAGACCTGTGTCTTCCTCCTGTACAGCCAATAGCTATAGTTATCTGATATTTTCCCAACTTTGCATACTGAGGGATAAGAAACTCTACAAAATCTTCAACCTTTTCTAAAAATCTTTCCGCCGAAGCATCTTGCATCACATAGTCCTTTACCTCTTTATCTAAACCACTCTTTAATCTCAGCTCTGGTTCATAAAATGGGTTATTTAAGAATCTTACATCCAACAATAGATCAGCATCAAGAGGCAGTCCATATTTATATCCAAAAGACTCTATGTTAAATACTATAGTCTCCTTGGCTTTGAAAAGTGATAGTTTCTGAAGAACCTCTTTCAACTGGGTTGGAGGAGTTCTAGATGTATCCACAATATAATCTGCCATTTCTCTGATCGGCTGTAAGATTCTCTTTTCTTCTCTAATGCTCTCTATCAGAGAACCGAATTCACTCAGAGGATGTGGTCTACGACTTTCTTTATACCTTCTTACTAAGACCTCCTCCGAAGCTTCTAGGAATATAATCTTCTCCTTTACTCCCATCTTATGGATGGTATCTAGAGAATTCTTTAATGAATCAAAGAACTCTTTACCCCTTATATCAATAACCAGAGCAACGTCTTTTATTTTGCCCACAGACTGGATACATAGCTCAACAAGTTTAGGTATAAGAGTAACAGGAAGATTATCTATACAAAAATAACCCATGTCCTCATAACATCTTATAGCTAGAGATTTTCCTGCTCCAGAAAAACCAGTTATTATTATTAGGTTTAGTAGTGATTCTTCCATACTATAAAATCCACCACCTCTCTAAAACCTTCAGGGCTATCCCGTTCAGTAATATAATCAGCAATCTCTTTTAATTCCTCAGGTGAATTATTAAATGTTATTCCAAAACCAGCATCTCTTATAAGTTCAAAATCATTAAAACTATCTCCTAGTCCGGCTATATCTGAGATAGGTACATCTAATATCTCAGAGAGAAATTTTAAAGCCCTACCTTTAGACACTCTGCTATTCATAATTTCCAAGTAAGTAGGACTACTGGTAGTTATGTAGAAGCTATTGTTAAATATCTTTCTAAGCTTAAGCTGAGTCTCTTTAACCAATTCTGGGGAACCTATACCAAGGATCTTTGTAGTGGGGAGCTTGGGAATCTCTTCTATATTATCTACAAAGATCGCAGGTACTTTATTCTGTAACGGATAATTACCCCCATAAGAGTTCTTTCTAAATATGTATAAATTATCATTAAAGTAAAGATTAATCTGAAAGTCCTTCTCTAGTAATACTTCAAGAATCTGAAACCAAGCAGGATATTCTATAGGTTCATGATAGATAATATTCAAGTCTTTATCCCCTATCATAGCTCCATTATAGGCTATAATAGGGGTATCCAATTCAAGAATCTTGTAATAGTTATATATAGAGCTTAGCATCCTGCCACTAGCTATACAGACCTTTATCCCATGCTTAAGAAGCATCTCAATACCTTCCCTTACGATATCGGGAAAGGTATCATTAAAGAGTATAGTGCCATCTAGGTCTGTGACTAACACTCTAATCATAGTTAGATTATTATACCATTAATTATTTTTCTCTTCTACATAAAGGCGTAGAGAATATCTTTAAAAGTATCCCTAAAGAGTTACTTTTACTTTTCGGCAGGGGTTCATATCCTTTAGATTCTTCTATAAAACAAATTAGCCAAATACTAGAGACAATTGCTAATAACATAAGGAATAGATACATTTTTGAAATACCGACAAAATCTGCTATATAACCAGCTAGAAATGGAGCAAGGGCAGATGCAAAACCTGTTGTCATATTAAACATTCCCTGAGCGGTTCCTCTTTCTTCGAGGTGGATAATATCATTTATGTATGCTATAGGTACTACTACCATAACAGCGAAAGTAACACTATGCATACTTTGTATTGCTATTATATGTGAAGGGTTTAAAGCTATACTATATAAAAGCATCCTTAATGGAAGAGCTAGAGAGGCTAATACCAATAGAGGTCTTCTACCTATCCTATCTGAGAGACTTCCCATAATAAACATAAACGGTATCTCTATACCTGAACTCATAGCGTAAGAAAAACTTACCATCCTATTGGAACCACCTAAGGACTTTACCAAAAGATTAACGTAACTTGAAGCACTAGTAAGTGTTGTATAGTAGAGAAAATAAAAGAATAAAAAGTTAAGTAATTGTTTATTTAAGAATAAGTTTCTAAAACCTCTCATCTGTGGGGCTAAGACATTTACCTTCCTCTCTGGCTCTTTTATAAATATTACTAAAAGGGCAGATAGTAGAAAGATAGCACTTATAGTTATAAACATAATCCTACCTGATGTTAACATAGGGAGCATTCCACTTAAAAGTATACTAACCAAAAAACCAACACTTCCCCACATTCTACTTGATGCATAATCCCTTCCAAGCTCTCCTGAGATACTAAGGTCAACTATAAGTACACTAGAGGCAGTCAATATAGTATATGTACATAAACCAGAGAGGGCATAAACGAATATAAACTCTCTATAAACATTCAACTTGGGAAACACTAAAAGATATATAAGACTATTTATCAATAAGCCGAAGATGATAAAAGGTTTCCTTCTCTTTATCTTATCAGACAAACTACCTATAGGGGTCTGTATGAGAGCCCCTATAAAGGCAGAAAGAGCAGAAAGTGAACCTATTTCCCCCATAGAAAGTCCTAACTCTCTGAGATACACAGGTATAAAGGAAAATACAAGAGCCCAACCTGCATAGTAGAAAAAGAGAAAAGTCCTTACAAGTATACTATTTAACTTCCCTTCTCTCATTTAGTAACCCAATTCTTCGTTTACTAGTACTACGGTAAATTCTGTCCTAGATGGTCTATACTCGATTATAGAAGTAACTCTACAGATACTTACATTGCTGGAACAATTCATACAATATCCTAACTTTGCACAGGGGGTATTTAAGCTTAGTCTATGTGCATTCATAGGGGTAGCGACATTTTTTATCCTCCAAATCGCATCATCTATGTCTTTAACGATTTTGTTAATGCCTACTACAAGAATAACATGCTTAGGTCCGAAGATCATTCCTGCCACTCTATTCCCTACTCCATCTGTATTCACTATAATTCCATCTACAGTTAAGGCATTAGTGCTAGATAGGAATATGTCGGCAGTTAGCTCATCACTTCTAATCTGAAAATCTTCTTCTGGAGTAAGACCTGTCTTCCAGTGATGAATTACTGTGTTTCCTCTATTTTCAAGCTCCTCTATTATCCCCAGCTCTCTTATAGTTACAGAACCGCCTATACCAACCTTAGCGTTTTGAGGGATAATTTCTAGTAGTCTATTCTTAGCCTCTTCTTTGGTACTACTCCAAAATGCATCGAACCCTCTCTTCTTTAAATTTTCAACTACTCTTTCTATTAGCAATTCCCTATACCATTTCTTATTGGCATCCATAGATTACCTCCTTCTATAGTCCTAATTCCTCATGAATCTCTTGCATAGCAGAAAGTGAAATAGTTATGAATTCCTCTAAACTAAGCCCAAGCCTTTCGCATAACTTTATTTCTTCTCTATTTGCCCCTCTTGCAAATGCCTTCTCTTTAAACCTTTTCATAATAAACTTTGTATCTATAGCATTTAGGCTCTTCTCTGGTTTTATCAAAGCCCCAGCTATTATAAGTCCATTTACTGCATCAGCGGAGCAGAGAGCTATATGCATTGGATTGTCATCAATTTCTACCCCCTTTATATGGGCTTTTACAGCCTCTATAACCTCTTCTGGGAAATTAGCCTCCTTAAGTATATCTTCCGACAATTTACCATGTTTTGTTGTATCTTCTCCACATAATTCATAATCTATGTCATGTATAAGGCCAGCTATACCCCAGATCTCTTCATCCTGATTAAATTTTCTTGCTAAAGCCCTCATTATAGCCTCGGTCGCAAGCATATGTTTCTTTAGATTATCTGACCTTACATACCTCTCCAAAAGGGAAAGAGCAAACTCTCTATACAAACTTATCACCCCTTTTTAAAGAATTTCTTCTATTATACTACATTTGACTCTGTGATATATCTTAATAATTTAAAATCCACGAGGAAACTTTAGGGGTAACGGTAGATTCTATGTTAAATTTGATACTTATCCTTAAAGGGCAATTGTCTCTTACAGAATCAAGTTTATACATAACGTTCATCCAAGAACAGCCTGCCCATACTGCACGATTTGGCTCCCAACTATATATCGGAATCTCATTATCTCCTTGGTACCCGAAGACAGATATATAATCTTGAATTGCTGGTTCTTTACCATTCGGTCCCTCTTTTTGAGCCTTAAGCCTAAGAGCTATATCCTTATCAAATAATTGAACTGAGAGCCTTAAGAATTGGCCTTCTATTGGATTCAAAAATCCTTCTATCTCATTCCTAGATGTTCTACGGAATACTATATTCCCAAACTTTGCTTCTCTTGGGACTGGTTCATCCTTACATTCACCTAAATCCTCCACATCTGCCATTTCTCCTAAACCCAATAGGACCATCTGTTCTGGAGATAAAGTTAAGGAGAGTGTATCTAGCGAAACTTCAATATCTATATCCGCCCCAGCATCCTTAAAAATTGCCTTTACCCTTTTAATTCCAGGGATATGGACTTCTAAAAACTGAGATATAGGGGAGGAGTTTACAAGTGCTAGTAAACCTTTTGATGGTCCACCAAGAAGAAATCCATGCCAAGGGTCTCTAAGGGGAACCCCTATAACAGAGGTCTCTAATCCAGCTTCGTAGAGAGAGAAAAATAAATCTCTACTAACCTTTAAAAATTCTAAATCAGAATCATCTAATAGATGTAGGTTCCCATACAGATGTGCTTTTTTACTCCCCCTTATTAAGGTCATTATCCATGACCTTCTCCAAGATGTTTTACCAAGATAATAAATGGTATTGGTATTACCTATCATACAACCATGGTCATCGATCCTGTATAAAGGTAGGCCTGAATAATTAAACTTATATACCATATGGTCCTGATAAAGGTCTATTGACCTCCTAAATGATATACATGGGACATCGGCAGGCCTTGGGTCACCTGAATACATATAATCAAATACCTCTAGCCAAGAAGGGTCTACACCCTTTACTATAGGGTAAGAGGTATTACTGATATAACCTGGCATTAACTCATACCCATTGTATGCCAAGATGACAGCTTTGGGACAGAGTGTTCTAAATCTCTTAAGAATATCTTTTAATGCTTGAGTATTTTTCAAGTATATCTCATCTATTGTAAGCTTTCCCTCTAGTCTAGGAGTCACTGCTCTAAAGTTTGCAAAGTCTAATTTAAACATTCTTATACCCCATTCTTTGTATGCATAAACTAGGGCATCAAGGAATCCTTCACTATAAGGTCCATCAAATAGGCAATAACTCCTACCATCGCTTGTCAAACTATCTTTCCAAATCTCATTCTTAGGCGATGTGAATCCATTTATATCAAACCAAAGTCCTGGCTTCATACCTAACTCTTCTATCGTTTCTCTTACCTTCTTGAATCCGTTAGGCCAATGTGTCTTTTTAAATTGCTTATAATCTCCGTTAGGGTCAAACCAGAACGCATCAAAGAGATAGTAATCAAAGATGATTCCTTTCTCTTTCCAATATTTAAGTCTATCTAACACCTCCAGAGTCATCTTCTCATCTAATTCTATATTGTCTCCGAGTTCATCATGTAATCCCCAATCACAATAGATTGAAAAGGGCCTCTTTAACATAAATTCACCTCCAATAAAAAAGGGAGGGATAGTTACCCCTCCCTTTTAAAGTCCATCACAGATATTACTTTTCTAGATACCACTGAATTGGATCAGCAGCTAACCACCAAGATGTGTCATCTCCCCAGTAACACTTGCTTGGGAAGTTCTTTATATAGTTCTTTGCAACGATAGGTCTATTAGGTAATCCTACGACTCCTATCAACCATAGGTTACTTGCCTGATTATCCCATACCTTCTGAGCTATCTCTTTATACTTAGTTGGTGTAATAGTTATATACCACTGATCCATAAGATCCATAAACTTAGTAAATTCTTCTCCGCATTTGCCAGTAGGTTTTTCACCAGATTTGCCCCAAGTATCTCTCCAGAGACCCCACTGCACAGCCCATCCTATCTCACTTCTTGGATTATACTTGGTCCAGCCAGGAATAGTCACTCTGAACTCCATCATCCTATCTGTATGCCATACACCAACATCAAGTTCCCCAGCTGAGGATCTGGTTTGATATAGAGAACGTTCATCTTCCTTCATAGCAGTCTTAACTCCAACATCCTGCCAATATTTGACAACAAGTTCAAGGGTCTCTTTGGCAAAGGCTAAACCTTGGGAGTACTCTATAGTAACCTCTAGAGGCTTTCCATCGGGACGTAGTCTAAATCCATCAGGTCCTTTCTTAAGACCCATTTCATCTAGGAGTTTATTAGCTGTAGCCGGGTCATATTTTGCATATGCCTTAGCCCATTCTTCTTTGAAGAAGCTACAATCAGGATGTACCGTGGCTTGCATAGGGACACCCTGTCCTAAAAAGACCATCTGGTTAACTTCTTCTCTGTTTATAGCTAGAGACATAGCTCTTCTGAATCTTACATCTTGGAATATTTCTCTCTTTATTGGGTCCTTATGATTCAGATTAAACCCTAATGCTATTTCTGCAGGAACTGGGCTAGGCCACATATAGACAGTATATCCACCCTTCTTTTCGTTCTCCTTAAGCAGTGTATAATCTGGAACCTCTAGCCACATTCCTGCATAATCAAGTTCTCCACTTACAAGCTTCATCACCATAGTCTCTCTAGATGGAGTAACTACTACATTGATCTTATCTATATACGGAAGCTGATTTCCTGCAGTATCAACTGCTGCAAAATATGGATTTCTTACATATATTGCTCCTGTAGTCGTCTTCTTCTGTAACATCCAAGGATGGATAGTGGGGCAATTTACATCTTGCTGAGAAGGTGTGATGTTGTTGTGGAAAGCAAAACACTTATACCAAGCATCAAACCCTTCCTGTTTTGCTATCTTATCAGCGTCCGGGTTATATTTTTTATGCCATTTCTTTAGATAGTGAGCGGGGACGAAGAAATTCTGCTGCATAGACCCAAAATATCCTAGAATAGAAAGAATTGGTTTATATGGAACTGCAAATCTTATCCTTAGTGTATAGTCATTGAGCTTCTCAAATTTGGCTAGTTTACCTCCAGGCATCCAGTGCTTCGGTGGAATTGGAGTAAGTTCTTTATTGTTTATAATATCATTCCACCAGAAAAGTATATCATCTACGGTAAATGGCTGCCCATCTGACCACTTCATTCCTTCTCTTAAATAAAGAGTAATAGTTCTAGCATCTTTAGAAAATTCATATCCCTTAGCCAAGAAAGGTATTACTTTTTGAGTATTCTTATCTATCCAATATAGGTATGGAATTCTTACGTGAGCTCCGCCATCGTTATTCCAGCTATTTGGTTCTGCAGCAGGAGCCCAGAGTTCTCCACCGTACTTACCTATCTTCTCTATCGGTTGAACAACTAGCGGTTCTTTAGGTAATCTCTGCTCTACTGGAGGAAGCTTACCCTGTTTTACTAGTTCAGCAAGATCCGGAGACTCATTAAACCTTGTAATCCTTTTCCCCGTAGCCTTTTCATATTCTGCTGGTGTAGCATAGTATTTAGCTGAAGGCATCTTTTCTGCAGAAAAAGCGGAGATTGTTCCTAAAAAGATACTCAAACTTA
>JACIXS010000393.1 GCA_014360335.1 bacterium
ACGCGGGAGGTAAATTTGGTAGTGGTAGTTATCAGGTTACTGGTGGTTTACACGGAGTTGGTATATCAGTAGTTAATGCTTTATCAGAATGGTTAGAAGTTACCATTAATAGAGATAATAAAGTATATTGGCAGAGATTTGAGCGAGGCAAACCGGTTAGTGAGTTAAAGGTGATTGGTCGAAGCAATAAGACCGGCACTAGAATAACTTATCGTTCAGATCCAGAGATATTTGATGACATCACCATTAATTTTGATATTGTGGCTCATAGGTTGAAAGAGTTAGCCTATTTGAATGCTGGGGTAAAGATTGAGTTAGTAGATGAACGAGAGAAGGAAAAGACTGCTGTCTTTAAATATGATGGTGGAATTGTGGAATTTGTAAAATATCTTAATAAAAATAGAGATGTGTTGTTTAGTAAACCTTTTTATATTAGCGGGAAGAAGGAAGATGTAGAGGTAGAAATAGCAATTCAATATAATACTGGATACTTAGAGAATATACTCTCCTTCGCTAATAATATTAATACCGAAGAGGGAGGAACACATTTATCTGGTTTTAAGACTGCTCTTACAAAAGCTATTAACGATTATCTTAAAAATGACAATATACCCAATTCTAAAAAATATTCCTTAAAGGGATTGGAGCAAGGTCTTTCTGGTAATGATGTAAGAGAAGGATTAACTGCGGTAATCAGTGTAAAATTACTTAACCCCCAATTTGAGGGGCAGACTAAGACAAAATTGGGAAATAAT
>JACIXS010000394.1 GCA_014360335.1 bacterium
CTTTATCTAATTTCTAGGGTAGAGGCAGATGATCATAGAGTAAAGTTGGCAAAGAGAGAGTTAGATGAAAAGAAGATAAGTTTTATAAGGTATGCAATATCTTTAGCTGTAGATATTTATAGTATGGCCTTAATGGTAAGTAAAACAGGGAGGTTGGTACTTATGTTGGAGGGGATCAAAAAGTGATTACAGATCAGTTAATCTAATTTCTTGCCATTTCAAGATATGGAAATTCTATAGGTTATATGGTATAATATCTCTGTAGATTCCCTCCCATATATGGGAGGGGTTAGAAGGAGGAAGAATATGGAGAGAAAGGCAGTGATCAATACATTCAAAGTGGAGGTATGTCCTGTGCAGGTTGTGTTAAAAGAATGGAAGAGAGTCTACAAGATTAAGGAGGGCTAGTCTTAATGAATCGTAAACACAGAGACGCTTTGAATCTTCTTAAGACGGCTAAGGGACAGATAGAGGGTGTTATAAGGATGATAGAGGAAGAGAGATACTGTATAGACATATCTAAGCAATTATTATCACTCATAGCGCTTTTAAGAAAGACTAATGAGAAGGTTTTAAAAGCCCATATAGAGACTTGCGTTAAGGAAGCTGTGATTACTGGAGAAGTGGAGAGTAAGCTTGAGGATCTTGAAGAGATCTTAGGCTATCTAGTATAATGGAAAGGAGGGAAAACTTATGTGGAATTGCCCAATGTGGTTTAGAGGGTCTCCTTGGTTTGGAGGATATTGGAATATGACCCCTTGGATTTTCAATATTATTCTACTAGCTATAGTCGTTCTTTTTATATGGCATATAATTAGTAGATATAATATCTTTCATCCTTCTACAAGAGACACCGCTATAGATATCCTTCGCAGAAAATACGCCGAAGGAGAACTTACTAGAGAAGAGTTTCAGAAAAAGTTGGAAGATCTAAAAAATTAAATCTTCGAAATAGAGGGGCTTTATGCCCCTCTAATCTTATTTTTGGAGGTAGATATGGAACTAAAGATTGTTATAGGTGGAGAAGCAGGGCAAGGTATTCAGACTATCAGTAGTATTATGTCTAGATTTTTCCTCCGTTCAGGCTACTATGTCTTTACTGAACAGAGTTATCAGTCAAGGATAAGAGGTGGACATAACTTTACACAGGTAAGGGTATCAACAGAGTCTATATCAAGTTCAGACGACGGTATAGATATACTGGTAGCGTTAAATGAAGAGACGATAAATCTTCATAGGGAAGAAGTCTCTTCGAATGGAATTATTATATATGACAGTGAGCTTATAAAATCTGTAGATAACGATAAAAGATTCTTTGGTGCTCCTCTACAGAGGATAGCAATAGAAAAAGCCAAGACAAGGCTTGCTGTCAATTCTTCTGCCTGTGGTGTGTTGGTAGGTCTGTTAGACGGAGATTTTTCTATCTTAGAAACGCTTATGAGAGAGCAATTCAAAGACCCAGAGATAGGAGAGAGGAATGTCTTGTCAGCAAGAGCTGGATATGAGATTGGCAAGACGAAGAATGATTTTCCCTTCAGGACACCTTTTTTGTCAAATAATAGTAGGCTACTTATAGATGGTGGTTCTGCTGTTGGTTTTGGTGCTATAGTAGCTGGATGTAGATTCTTATCAGCCTATCCAATGACTCCAGGGACAGCGGTAATGAATTATTTGGCAGGACATTCCAAGAGGTATAATATAGTGGTAGAACAGGCTGAGGATGAGATCTCCGCTATAAATATGGTATTGGGGGCATCCTTTGCCGGTGTAAGATCTATGGTTACGACTTCAGGTGGCGGTTTTGCCCTGATGGTTGAGGGACTTAGTCTTGCAGGTATGACTGAAACCCCTTGCGTTATTCACATAGGACAGAGACCAGGACCAGCAACAGGACTGCCTACTAGAACAGAGCAAGGAGAACTACTATTTGTCATAAATGCAGGTCATGGAGAGTTCCCTAGATATGTAACCGCTCCAAGAGATGCCCAGGATGCATTTTATAAGACTATAAAGGCTTTTAATCTAGCTGATAAGTATCAGATACCTTCGATAATACTTACAGACCAGTTTCTCATAGATTCTATGGTTACTATAGAAGGTCTCGACTTAGATAATATCAAGATAGAAAGGTATATTGAGAATAATCCCAGCAAAGACTATAAGAGACATCTTATTACGGACTCTGGAATATCCCCTAGGGCTTTACCTGGAACAGAAGGTATATTAGTTATAACTGATAGTGATGAGCATGATGAGGAGGGCCATATAACAGAAGATTTAGAGATAAGAAAAAGGCTTGTTGAGAAGAGATTAAAGAAGGGAGAACTAATTAAAGAAGATATAGAAGAGCCGATCTATTTTGGCGTATCTAATCCAGATGTAATCTTAGTTGGTTGGGGTTCTACTTATGGAGCGATAAAAGAGTCAGTAAAAAGGCTTATAGAGGAAGATTTTAAAGTAGGCTTATTGCACTTTTCAGATGTTTATCCTCTCCCTTATAGGCAGTTGGAGAAATATAGAGATAAAAGACTTATATCGGTAGAAGGAAATGCTACAGGTCAGTTTGCTCTACTTGTAAGGAGAGAGACGGGTATAGATATTGGAGAAAAGATTTTGAAGTATAACGGAAGACCTTTTACTCCTTCTGAGATTGTAAAAGAGGTGAAAAAGATATGGTAGATGCAAGAATTTATGATAATGACCAGGTTCCTGCCTGGTGTCCTGGATGTGGGAATTTCTCTATCCTTAGATGTATGAAGCAGGCTTTAGCAGAACTTGATATATCTCCTGATAGACTCCTTATGGTCTCTGGTATAGGACAGGCAGCTAAAGCTCCTCATTATTTTAGGTGTAATCTCTTTAATGGGTTACACGGAAGAGATATCTCTGTAGCTGTTGGTGCTAAGATTGCTAATCATAACTTGATAGTTATAGCAGAATCTGGTGATGGGAATACTTACGGTGAGGGAGGAAATCACTTTATACATAACATAAGGCGGAATGTTAACATAAAGGTCTTTGTTCATAACAATCAGATCTATGGCTTAACGAAGGGGCAGGCTTCACCGACTTCGGACCTTGGGATGAAGACAAGGGTTCAAGTAGACGGGGTATTAAGTCCTCCTTTTAATCCGGTTGCAGTAGCCATAGCCCTAAATGCTAGTTTTGTAGCTAGGAGTTTCTCTGGAGACCCTGAGCATTTAGTAGCTATGATGAAGTCTGCAATAACTCATAAAGGTTTTGCCCTTTTAGATATCCTACAGCCCTGTGTAACATTTAATAGGGTAAATACCTTCCAATGGTATAAGGAGAGGGTTTATAGGCTCGATGATAACTATGATCCAACAGATAGAATATCCGCATTCAAGAAGGCTTTGGAATGGGGAGATAGAATTCCGATAGGTATTATATATCTAAATAACCGACCTACTTATGAAGAACAGTTGCCACAGCTAAAAGATGGCCCTTTATTCAAGGTTCCTATAACAGGTATTGATTATTCTGATATACTTAAAGAGTTTAAATAAATTCGAACTTTTTTCGGTATTCATTAGTATTATTCGGTATGAAGGAGGGTTTTTGAATGAGAAGAATAGTATTAGTTGGTATCTTAGTGATTACTATGACTAGCTTTATAGTAGGGTATGCATTCTCTCAAAATAGTTGGGAATTAGGTGCATCCTGGTCTTCTTTAGAAGATAGAATACTTCTTGACGCTAGAATAGATTATGAGACTATGAAGCTCTATTTAGGAAATCTTCAAGAGGATGGGGATAGACTTATAATAAGATACAATACTAGAGGGCTTTTGTTTTCTTTAAACGATGAAAATATGAATTCTTACTCTCTTATCTGGGCGGAGACTCCAGATAAGAAAGATGTAATTTCATTAGAAGTTAAATTAGCTCTTGAAGGCTATAATGATACTATAGGACTGTATAAACTTGGGGATTCTTGGGGCTTGGGTTATAAGAGAGAAGGAACAGAGATACTCGGACCCATTTTAGGGAGTTACGACTATAGAAACTACCTAACACTAAATGCTTCAGGTAGTTTCGGCTTTGGAACCTATTCTTCTTTAGGATTTGCCAGTGGAACACAGTTGATAAGTTTTGATATTGGCTACATATATACTACAAGTGATATATTTAACTTTCCCTCTAACTCACTTCCATTTGGAGTAAGCTATAGAGAAAGATTAGATAATGGAATCATTATAGGAGGTAAATTTATTCCATATGTATGTTTTAACGATGGTTCTTGGGGTATAAACCTTGAAGGGACTTTGAGGTTTGGTAGAGTTAAATTAAATCTAGGATTTGATTACTATAAGGATAACCTCTTATATCTAGGTAAGCTTGCTTTTGATCTCTCTGATACAAACCAGATAATACTTAGGGCAAATCCAGATACTATTGGGATATCTTATAGTGAATCATTCTAAACATTAGGAGGCGAACATGCGGAGAAGATTTTTAGTAGCTATAGTTCTTATCTGTTTTATTACTGTTACACAGTCTTTAGCTTTTGCTATT
>JACIXS010000395.1 GCA_014360335.1 bacterium
AAAGCCTCTTTAGCCTGATTAGGTATTCCAAAATCCTCATGAGTTTTTATCTTGATACTGGGTAATAAGCCCTTTATCTGTTCTATTAGATAGCTATTATAAGCCCCTCCCCCACCTATTATTAACTCCTCTATTCCAAAAGGTTCTATGGATTTGGCTATGGTAGTTGCGGTAAGAGTTGTAACAGTAGCCACTATGTCCTCGTCGCTAAGACCAAGATATTTCCCCTTCTCATAGAGATTCATAGCAAAAGATTTACCGAAAACCTCTCTGCCTGTTGATTTTGGAGGAGAAAGACTGAAATATGGATGTGATAAAGCCATTTCTAATAGTCTATAAGAAACTTTGCCTTTTCTAGCGATATTCCCATCTGTATCAAAATTAAGTTTACCATCAGAAATCTTTATTACTATCTCGTCTATGACCATATTCCCTGGTCCAGTATCAAAGGCTAAGACATCGTCTATATCTGCATTTTTAGGGAGGATAGTTATATTTGCTATACCTCCTATGTTAAGCACCCCTCTATTGAACTCTTCGCTGGTGAACAATACCCAGTCTGCAAATGGGACTAGTGGTGCTCCTTGTCCACAAACCGTCATATCTCTAACCCTAAAGTCACATATAGTTGTTATCCCTGTCCTTTCTGCTATTACTGCTCCTTCTCCTATCTGTAGGGTAGACCTTATCTGAAAGCCTCCTAACTCTTGCGGGTATGGAGAATGAAAAATTGTTTGTCCATGACTAGCTATAAGGTCTATATCATTTGGAGATAACCCAGACTTTTCTATCGCTTCTACAGCTACATTGGCAAAGATCTCCCCCAGCAGGAAATTCATATGGGATAAAAGAGGAATATTAGCATTTTCGAAGTCGAATAATCTATGGATAAGTTCTTTTATCTCTTTAGGATACTCATAGTGATAGTGATATATAAGGTCTATCTTAGAATCTTTAGAGTGCTCTTTTATACTTACTATACTAGCATCAACACCATCCGCAGAAGTTCCAGACATTAACCCAATTATTATTCTTGCTTCCCTTCTCCTCAGATATTCTAGCATCTTATATTGCCTCTTTTACTAACATAGCTACCGCTACTGCAAATCCTCCGCTATGGCTTATACTTACCGCTATACTATTTACCATAAAGCTTTCGAATTTTTTCTTAGCCCTACTACTCAATATAACATAAGGTGAGCCGTCCTTCTTATGCATAACAGATATATCCTTAGGAGAAAGCCCTCCGCCTAGAGCCTTTATTACTGCCTCTTTACAGGCAAATTTACCAGCTAGAGCTTCATAGAAGTTTTTTCGATTCTTAATCTCTTCAACCTCTTCTGTAGAGAAGACTCTGGATAAAAATCTCTCTCTCCTCTGTATTATCCTTTCTATTCTTTCTACACTTACTATATCAATACCCAACATAATTAACTATTATTATACTACAATTGATTAGATGGTATAATAGAAATCTAATGAACCGTAAGATTGTTGCAAATATAGTGATAGCTCTTTTAGCCAGTATATCGGTTATCTTGGTTATTAATTCTGCCTTTAAAGAGAAGGCCTCTTTATCTGACCTTCTAAGTAGAGAAATTCTAGAATTAATTATTTTAGGATTGGTATTAAATACGATTTGTATCTTTATAGATGGGTTCAAACTTCGTATATTACTCATATCTCTTAGAGAAAAGATAAGATATATAGATGCCTTAGAATCCTGTATCATATATTCTTTCTTTTCCGCAATAACTCCATCCTCTATGGGTGGACAACCTTTTCAGATATACTTCCTAACGAAAAAGGGGATAAGAAGCGAAACAGCCACAAATATAATTATCTTTAGGACCTTTGAGTATCTATTGATTGTACTTGGGATTGATATATATGCGCTTATATTTGTTCTTCCCTATCTTCCCCAATGGACTGTCGGTAAGACAATGCTGATATCGGGTTTTGCTAGTAGCCTCTTATCGACATTCCTTACCTGGTTAGCTATGGTAAGACCGGACCTCTTTAAATACATTATAGCGAATCTTAAGAGGATAAGAAGATTAGAAAGTTTTATAGGGAGATGGGAAGAGAAGGCTTATATATGGATAGATAACCTAAAATTAAGTTTTTATGAATTGTGGAAGAATAAGAGAATAATACTGATTGATTTTTCTCTAATGCTTGTATTAATACTAATGTACTCCTATCTCCTCTTCTTACCTGTGGTAGGACTTACGGGGTTAAAGATAAACTTTTTGACCTTTTTTAGTATTCAGATATTACTCTCTTCTCTAGCCTCTTATATCCCTACCCCAGGCGCTAGCGGTGGAATAGAGGCTCTATTCTATACATTTTTTAAAGCTACCGCCCTTTCTTCTAAATCTCTCCTGTTAGGGATTACAATATATAGAATCACAACATATTACTCGATAATACTATTAGGAATCCCTATAGTATTCAGAAATAGAAACCTATTAATTAGAGGAAGAGGGGAGCGCTAATAGGTTTACTTCGTATATTTGTCCTCTGGTAGATATGGCGATTTAATGAATATGGCAAGAAAATCCTCTGAAGGATTTATAATATTGTGCTCCTCAGGAGCTTCTACCCTTATAGCATCACCTGCTGAAATTTCAAACCGCTCCCCGTCAACTATCATCTGAGCCTTACCTGAGATTACATAGAATGTCTCTTCGACTTCTTTGTGGTAATGTGCCCCTAACTCCTTCCCAGGTATAAGTTTTAGCACTCCCCACTCAATTCGAGGCCCTCTCATTATATACTTAGGACCCCAGTTTCCGTGTCTAAATTCCTTTTCGGATTCCTTTGCCCGTTCCATATTATTTCACCTTTTCTTCCTTTTTGACATAATTCTCTTCCCAGATCTTATCCGCTGTACTCTTCCACCTATTGGCATAGTCGTCAAGTTTCTCTGCTACTTCCTGAGTGAGTAATCCTTCAGATCCTCCATCGGTAGATTTGGCTCCTACTTTAGTCACAATCTCTCTTAGAGCCCAGGGATTATCAACTATAGGGCATGGCCTTAATAGGTTTTCGCTGAATGGTATTCTCTTTTGGTATTCCATAAAGAAAGGAGATTTTAACACCTCAACTAGGCTTTTCTCCCTTATGTTATCTACTGCAAAGTGCACAAAGGCGCAGGGTTCTACATCACCTTTACCATTTATGTGGAAGTAGTTTCTACCACCAGCTATACATCCACCAGTATAAGGTCCATCGTTCCAGAAATCTGCTACAAATACAGGCTTATCACTTCTCCAATGATGTACTGCGCTTCTTACCTTGGCTCTCTCTTCAGGGGTAAGCATAAGGCTGAAGTCAGGGTCTCTACCCACGGGAACATACATAAATACCCATCCAAAGGCAACTCCTTTATCAATTAGATGGTCTATAAATTCGTCACTTGTAATGACATCTATATTCTTACGTGTTGCAGTAATGGAAAATCCAAATATAGCTCCGTTCTCTCTTAGTAAGTCCATTGCACGCATTACTTTAGCATAGACCCCTTTACCACGTCTTTCATCGGTCTCCTTTTCAAAACCTTCTATACTTATTGCAGGGGCAATATTGCCTAATTCTACAATTCTCTTTGCCATCTTCTCGTCTATAAGTGTTCCGTTAGTATAGGTATGGAACAAGACATCATCGTGCTTCTCTGCTATTTCTAGGAATTCTTTACTGAGGAAAGGCTCTCCGCCGGACACTGTTATAAAGTAGATACCTAGCTCTTTTGCCTCTCTTATTATTCTATCCATCAAATCTTTACCCAAACTGAAGTGTTGTTGATACTCACCAGCCCAACATCCAATACATCTTAGATTGCAACTAGTTGTTGGGTCTATAAGTATAAACCAGGGGATATGAATTCCAAGTTTTTCGCTCATCTCTATCTGCCTAGGAACACCTAGAAATACTGCATTGACAAAGAAGTCTACGAACATCTTAGTC
>JACIXS010000396.1 GCA_014360335.1 bacterium
CTAAACTTAGAATACCTAAGTTATGTAGAGAAAAGTGAAGTGTTAGGGAGATGGCTCTTAGTATTTCTATTAACGCTTCTGAATCTTTATCTAATTTCTAGAGTAGAGGCAGATGATCATAGAGTAAAGTTGGCAAAGAGAGACTTAGAGGAAAAGAAGATAAGTTTTATAAGGTATGCAATATCTTTAGCTGTAGATATTTATAGTATGGCCTTAATGGTAAGTAAGACAGGGAGGTTGGTACTTATGTTGGAGGGGATCAAAAAGTGATTACAGATCAGGATTTAGCTAGTATTGACTGAAAGTATTAAAATATTTACTATGGCAAGGGTTATATTGAAGAAGAGAGAGCATATAAATATAGTAAGGGGCTTCCCTTGGATATATGACAATGAAATAGCAAGGATCGAAGGGGACTTCTCTCCCGGAGATATAGTAGATATATATGACATAAGTAATACCTTCTTAGGTAGAGGCTACATAAATCCAAAATCAAAGATTACTGTAAGAATCCTAACCAGAAAAGATGAAGCGATAGATAGAGATTTCTTTTTCAAAAGGATAATCCAGGCATGGGAATATAGAAAGAATCTTGTGGATACAAGTTCCTGTAGAGTAGTATTTGGAGAGGCGGATATGATTCCCGGCTTAATTGTAGATAAATTCGAAGACGTGCTTGTAATCCAGACCCTCGCATTAGGGATAGATAGATTCAAAGACATCATTGTCGATATATTAGATGAGATATTTCAACCTAGAGGTATATACGAGAGAAACGACGTGCCAGTCAGAGAAGTGGAAGGGCTCCCCCAGAAGAAAGGATTCTTAAAAGGGTTCTTTGATACGAAGGTCGAGATAGAGGAGAACGGTTTAAGGATAATTGTAGATGTAGAGAATGGGCAGAAAACGGGGTACTTTCTAGACCAGAGAGAGAATAGGAGTGCATTAAAGAATATTGTAGAAGGGGGAGAGGTTCTTGATGCCTTCTGTTATACAGGTTCTTTTGCCCTACATGCTGTAAAGTTCGGAGCCAGTAAAGTCATCGCTATAGATTCATCTACTTCAGCTTTAGACATCGCTAAGAAAAATGCAGAACTTAACGGATTTACCGAAAGAATAGAATTCATAGAAGGAAATGTCTTTGATATCCTTAGAGACTTCTATAAAAGTAGAAGAACTTTTGATGTGATTATCCTTGACCCTCCAGCCTTTGCCAAATCGCAAAGACATATTGAAGGTGCTATTAGGGGCTATAAGGAGATAAACCTAAGGGCTATAAAGATGATACGTGATGGAGGATTCTTAGTTACCTGTTCTTGCTCTCAGCATATCACACCAGAAATCTTTCAAGAGATAATAAACTCCGCTATGATTGACGCAAATAGGATTCTTAGACTTGTAGAATTTAGGACTCAAGCTAAGGACCACCCTATACTTCTCTCCTATCCAGAATCACTCTATCTTAAATGTGGTATATATCAAGTCTTGAGGAAGAGTTAAACTGTCTATAACTTTACTGTAAAGACTACTATTATTGCAGAAATAAGCATCAATATAGCAGTAGAGATAAATATACTGCTTATACCCCAGCTAGAACCTATAAGTCCCCCAATAAATGGACCTCCAAACATTCCTATCCCGTATATCGCTTGGAAGAATCCCATAGCAGTAGCTCTCTTCTCTAGAGGAACCTCTAATATACTTAAGCCCATAAGAACAGGATAATTTATCCCTCTAGAAATGCCTCCTAGACATTGTAAGAGGCTAAGTAAAAAGAAGCTCTTTGTAAAGGGCACAAAGAGAGAGGAGAGCATAGCAAAGATAAAACCAAAGAATAAAAGATACCTCTTGCTGAACCTAGCAAAGAATGTCCCACTATTGAGAAGTGAAGCAACTGCAGCAGGGACAGAAGAGAGAAAAGTTAATATCCCCAAAGAACTTTTAGAGAGCCCTATACTGGTAGCATAAACTGGTAAAAATCCATAGGTAGTAACAAAAGAGAAGTATTGGACTAAGATGGCTAAAATAGAAGAGATTAATAAAAGAGGAATCTTACCAACCTTTATCAACTCTACCAAAGAAAGGTTATTAGAGTCATAAGATACCTCTTCTTTTATAAATACGGTAGGAAGTAAGCCTAACAGAGCTATTATCCCTGCAAGATAAAATGGGGCTGTCCAACCAATATTCTGAGCTATAAACCCTCCAAGTAATGTAGCCACCAGTTGTCCCGATTGGGTAAAAAAGTTTAAAAGGCTTAATGAAGAGATAACCTTTGAAGGATCAAAATAACTAGAGAAAAGGGTAGTAAATGCTACCCAGGTGGTAGCAGAGACACCACTTAGCCCCCTGAATATCAAAAGCCCTAAAGGTGATTTAGATAATGCCAATCCAAAACCGCTAAGAACTGAAAATATAAAACCCAATATTATAAAGGGCTTTCTCCTTTGAATCTTATCAGACCATATACCCAATGGAATTCTCAGTAAGAATTGCGTAAATCCATAGGAGCCAACAATAAGTCCTATCATCTTTAAAGAGCTACCTAAAGCTTCGGCGTAGGGAGAAAGTATCGGAGTATAGACGTAGAGAGAGAACCAGAAAAGAAAGGTGGAGATAAAAAAGTATAATAGTTTATCTTTCAATTTTTAGCTCTCTTTCTTGGCGGAGGGGGAGGGATTCGAACCCCCGGGCCTCATCGGCCAGCGATTTTCAAGACCGCCGCAATAAACCACTCTGCCACCCCTCCATTAGCAGGTGAGATGCAAGGCACATATCACCTTACTTTTATCACTAGTTTGATTATATATCTCTACCGCCCTACCAGTCAACTCTGCTATAAGCTGGATATTATTCTCTCTTAGATACTTCTCTACCTCTGGTAAGACCCTTAACATTCCATAAGCTCCAGTTCCAACTATAAGGACCTTAGGTTTAGCCTCAACTATCTCCAGTATATCTGATACATGCAACTCATGTCCTTCTTCTCTCCACCAGTCGTTCTCTACCCTATCTGGGAAAATAATGACATCAGAAAAATATGAGATACCATCTATAATGACCTTGCCAAACTCGTAATGTTCTATATTCATCTTAACTCCCTACTCCAACTTCCTCTCTCTAAAAATTCTCTTCCTACGGAAGGATTAACCACGCAAGAGATGGGGATTCTTCTTCTTAAATACCCATGGCATTTTATATTACACTGTCTACAACTATTTATAAGGTCGAATCTTCCATCCTGAATCTTTTTAGGTAAGAATGGGTCAGATAAAAGGGTCCTTCCTATAGCCACAAAATCTGCATAACCTTCCCTTATCTTACTATCAGCAAGATCCGGGACATACATCTTCCCTACCATAATCACAGGTATACCTACCTGCTTCTTTACCTCTCTAGCTAGAGCGCCATAGTCATAAGAACCTGGAGCGGTGCTAGGAGATACATCAAGTATATCTAAGCCTTCTTTTTTGAGCTCTCTAGCAAATAAAATAGTATCCTCTAATGAGTATCCCCCATCCTTCCACTCTACTGGGGTATGACGATAGAGTATCAAAAATCTATCATTTGCTACAGACTTTAAACCCCTAATGACATCTAGGGCAAATCTCATCCTTCTATAAACATCTCCGCCATAGTCATCATTACGCCTATTAAATATAGGAGAGAAAAACTGATTCATTATAAAGCCATGTGCTCCATGAGGCTCTACCCCATCAAAACCAGCCTCTAGACAAACTTTACCCGCATATACAAAATCTTCTATATAAGATTCTATCTCATCTATAGGTATCTCTGTCACATCTTTCCTTGGTTGAGGATTACTCCTTATGGTTAACTGAACAAATACATTTGCACCACTCTTATGAATACTATCCGCAAGAAGCTTTAATCTTTCTTGAAAGTTTTTATTGCGGAATAGGTGAGCAGGAGTTCCTTCTATTATTATACTACCAACTCCCCCTAGAGCCCTCTTCGAATAGTATGCTATAGACTGATCGGTAACTATCCCAAAGTTAGTAGCCATAGGAGGCATTACTATCCTGTTTTTAAAGTATAAGCCCTTAATAGAGATAGGAGAAAAGAGATACTCATAGCTCATTTAATCACCTCATATCCTAATCTTCTCAAGTTCTTCTTCATCTAAAGATGTCGACTCAGTTATATAACTCTCTCCAGAATCCTTTAAAATCCTTACTCTAACAGCCACATCCTTCGGAGCATCACTATATCTTACTAATGCCCTAATAGCAGTCTCTATCAAGTCACCTTCTACTATTATACCAGTAGGACCAGGATAATCAATAGTAAAGAACATATATTTCCATATTTTAGAGTTTCTCAAGACCTTATTCTCTCTCTCGTTACGGCCAACCAAAAACCAACTACCATCGACATAAAAATGTCTTCCAACTTTTAATAATTCGAATTCCTCTCTGCTAGGTCTTCCCTTTATACCTATGAGAAACTTCAGTCTCTTGGAAAACTGTATATCTGTAAGCAGACATCCTCCTGCTGGTGTCTTATACTCTTCTATACCAAAAATCCTTGCCAGTTCCATCTGTCTATTTCTTTTTCTTCCAGATATATCATACAACCACTCCCTCTTTATCCAACCCATCTCTTCAGGAATAGTTGGAGGCAATAAAGCCCCAGAAAGAGGCCTAACTACTAACCCTTCTGCCCCCGCAGACTTCTCGACCTCTCTCAAAGACCACTTATTCTGAGACATTGGTCTTTCCCCTAAGACCTCTCCCGTTATTATAAACTTAGCATCATACTCTTCCAATAACTCCTTAGCTTTTCTAATCATAAGGGCATGACAGTCTATACATGGATTCATATTCCTTCCATATCCATGGGGAGGAGACAAAAGAACATCTATGTACTCCTCTGTGATATCAACGCTTGCTATCGATACACCTAGAATCCTCTTACCATATTCAGTATCTGGAGAAAAAAACGGAGTAACAAATGCAATAGGAATTACCTCAATTCCATGAGACATCATTATCTTAATAGCTAATGAACTATCAAGTCCACCTGAATATAAGGCTAGGGCTCTCATTCTTCTAACATCCTTCTATAGGACTCAAGTATGCCTATAAATTTAGCCTTAAACTCATTGTATATATTTTTAAGTCTCTCTGTCTCCATCTCTATCTTAGCTTTCTCCTCCTCTGCCTTCCTTATAATCTCTCTAGCAGAATTCTGCGCAGAACTTATTATAGACTTCCTCTCCTCTTCTGTCGTCTTTTTCAACTCATTTATTGCCCGCTGGGTAGACAGTAATGTTTCTTTCAGAAGAGTCTCTATGTTTCTATAATACTCTAACTCTCCTTCTAAATCCTTTAATCTCGTCTCAAGGGTCTTATTCTCTTCTATAAGTATAGCTAACTCATCGGCAAGTTGAGAGAGATATTCTTTCACTTCATTTACATCATATCCACGAAATCTCCTAGAGAACTCCTTATTTTGGATATCTAGAGGAGTCCTATCCATAACTATCTCCTACTCCCCGGTTTTACTATGGGCACATTATTCTTACAGAGTGGGCATTCCTCTGGATTATAAGTCGATAATGATATATAGACTAGAGACTTAACAGGTATTCCATCCACATCATTGATATTACCCCTATTTACTATACTAGAGATACCTACAACATTTCCCCCGCAAGATAAGACCAAGTCTTTCAACTCTCTTACCGTTCCTGCAGTGGTAATAACATCCTCTACTATAAGGACATTCTCATCCTCACTAACAGTAAAGCCCCTTCTAAAGGTTAGAATGCCTGATTCTCTCTCAGCAAATATGCTTCTAACACCTAAAGCCCTAGCTGTTTCATAAGCTATGGTAATACCACCTATAGCAGGACCAACAACTAGGCTTATCTCTCTACCCTTAAAAAGTTCTGCAATCTTGTTAGCAAGAAGGGAATTGTCTTCTGGATACTGCGATATCAATGCACACTGCACATAAGTATCACTATGAAGCCCAGAGGAGAGTAGAAAATGTCCCTTCATTACCGCTCCTCTTTTATACAATAAATCTAGTACCTCATTCATAATAAGCTTCCTCCTATCAAGATTAATATTACTCTAGATGATTATAACACATTGCTTGACTATACAAGAAAAAAATGTATAATCTTAGAGGATTTGCTACAGGAGGTAAATAAGAATATGGTATTTAGATTTCGTGGAGGACTAAGAATAGAAGAACATAAAGAATTAACAGAGTCCCAACCAATAGTAGGCCTTCCTATACCCAAAAGGGTAGTAATTCCATTAAAACAGCATACCGGAGCAGTTTTAGAACCTTTGGTAAAGAAGGGGGATACGGTAAAGGTAGGGGACAAGATTGGAGATTCAAAAGCACTTGTGTCTAGCCCTATTCATGCAAGTATCTCAGGAAAGGTAGTTTCTATAGAACCCCACCCAATACCTACTGGAGAGGTAGTTCCTTCTATTATAGTAGAATCTACGGAAGAAGACCCGACAGAAGAGATAGCTATAGAGAGAAGAAAATGGGAGGAATTAAAGAAAGAGGAGGTTATAAACATAGTTAGAGAGGCAGGTATAGTGGGACTAGGGGGAGCAGGATTTCCTACTTCAGTAAAGCTATCTCCACCTGAAGGAACAGTTATCGATACGGTTATCTTAAATGGGGCAGAATGTGAGCCATTCCTCACCTGTGACCATCGTCTTATGTTAGAAAGCCCCGACGAAATAATAACGGGCTTACAGATTATTATGAAGGTGGTAGGGGCTAAACAGGGAATTATAGGTATAGAAGACAATAAGAAAGATGCTATAGAGTTATTAACCAACAAGGTGAGAAGTTATGAAAATATAAAGGTAGTCTCCTTGCCAACAAGATATCCTCAGGGGTCGGAGAAGCATCTTATAAAGGCAATTCTAAATAGGGAGGTCCCATCAGGTAAATTACCCCTTAATGTTGGGGTAGTAGTAAATAATGTTCAGACAGCATACAGCATAACCAAAGCGGTCTGTGAAGGGGTACCTCTTGTCTCTAGGGTTATAACTGTAAGCGGAGATGGTGTAGAAAAGCCGGGTAATTTCAGGGTAAGAATAGGGACGCAATTTAAAGACATATTGGAGTATACAGGATTAAAACAGGAAACCAAAAAAGTTATATCTGGAGGACCGATGACAGGTGTTGCACAATGGACATTAGACGTGCCAGTCATAAAGGGAACATCCGGGATCATAGCTTTAACCAAGATAGAAGAAGAGACTTATCCCTGTCTAAGATGCGCTAAATGTGTAGATACCTGCCCTATGGGGCTTCTCCCTCTAGAGTTAGGAAATCTAGCTGAGCAAAAGAGATTTGATGATGCCTATAGACTATACGCACTTGACTGTATAGAGTGTGGTAGTTGTGCATATATATGTCCTTCGAGAAGGCCCTTAGTACATCTTATCAGGTTTGCTAAGGCGGAGATAAATAAAAGGAGAAGAAGATAGGGGACAATGAGTGAGGTCCTTGTAAGACTACAGAATGAGATAGAGTATATATCTAAAAGAATAGAAGAGGAATTACTATCTTTCTTTCACAGATTGCCTAATGACGATCTAACTAATATTATCCGTTACCATATGGGATGGCTTAATAAGAATTTTATACCCGAAGACTCCTATAAAGGTAAGAGATTAAGACCTGTTCTCTGTGGTCTTATATGTAAGATTACTGGAGGGAAATTGGAAGATTCCTATCCAGCTGGGATAGCTTTAGAACTAACACATAACTTTTCCCTGGTCCATGACGATATACAGGATAAAGACCTACTTAGAAGGGGAAGAGAGACTGTTTGGAGTATATGGGGAACCGCACAAGGGATAAATGTTGGAGACGCTATGATATCCCTTGCACATAAAGCTATTTTAGATTCAGGACTAGATTATTACAGAAAGTGCAGACTTATAGATATCTTAGATACTGCTATTTTCAAACTCTGTCAGGGACAATTTATGGACGTAAGCTTTGAAGAGAGACAAGATGTAGATATAGAAGAGTATCTATTGATGGTTCAAGGAAAGACCTGTAGTATGTTTGAAGCAAGCGTAGAGATGGGAATAGTAGTGTCAGAAAAAGAGGAGCTTAAAGGACAATTTATAACTATAGCAAGGAATCTAGGACTTGGCTTTCAGATTTTAGATGACATACTTGGACTATGGGGTGACCCCAAGGTTACAGGAAAACCTGTAGGAAGTGATTTAAGACAGAACAAGAAGACATATCCGATTATCTTAGGGCTTAAGGAGAGACCTGAGGTCAGAAATATTGTATTGAATAAAAATAAAACAGAAGAAGAGATAGAATATATCACGCAGTTATTTGAAAAATCAGGTATAAAAGAGGTATGTAAAGATAGAGTAAACCTATATCTCTCTAAGGCACGAGAGATTGTAGAGTCACTTCCTTTAGATAAAGATAGTATTGAACTTCTTCTAGAGCTCACTTATTATTTAGAAAGTAGGGAAAAATAAAAATCTCTTGCATATTTTTCAGATATAAGGTATAATTTTTAGTGTCAAAGTGTGGGGCTGTGGCGCAGAGGGAGCGCGCTTCCTTGGCATGGAAGAGGTCACGGGTTCAAGTCCCGTCAGCTCCACCATATTTTTTATTCGTAAATCTATTGACAGAGACCTATCTTATCCCTTATTATCTTAAGCTAACTAGTATAGTTTAGAGTCTCTATATACTAGACTCAAAAGCCCTAGACCTAGATTAAGTCTAGGTGTATTATACCTAAACTGGAGGTGTTATAAGTAATGAATCAGATTAAGATAGTAGATACAACCCTTAGAGATGGTGAGCAGACTGCAGGGGTAGTATTTTCTAAGGCAGAGAAGATTCAGATCGCCAGAATGTTAGATGAGATTGGGGTTCATCAGATTGAAGCAGGGATCCCTGTTATGGGAGGAGATGAAGCGGAAGCTATAAAGGCTATAACGAAATTAGGCTTAAAAGCCAGTATTATGGGCTGGAATAGAGCGGTAATTAGTGATGTAGAGGCTTCCTTAAGATGTGGGGTAGATGCAGTAGCTATCTCTATATCTACTTCAGACATACATATTCAGTACAAGCTGCAAAAGACTAGAGAGTGGGTACTGGATAGTATGGCTAAAGCTACCGAGTTTGCCAAAAAGGAAGGAGTCTATGTATCTGTAAATGCTGAAGATGCCTCTAGAACAGATATGGATTTTCTTGTACAATTTGCTACTGTAGCAAAACAGGCAGGAGCAGATAGACTACGTTATTGCGATACGGTCGGAATTATGGACCCATTTAAGATGTATGAGACCATAAAAACTTTAAAAGAGAAGGTAGATATTCCTATAGAAATGCATACACATAACGATTTTGGTATGGCAACTGCAAACACGCTAGCAGGGATAAAGGCAGGTGCAGAATTTGCAGGAGTTACAGTTAATGGATTAGGGGAAAGAGCTGGGAATGCTGCGCTAGAAGAGGTAGTTATGGCTCTCAAGTATTTATGGAATATAGACCTAGGGATAAAGACAGAAAGGTTTAGAGAGATCTGCGAATACGTAGCAAGGGCATCTGCTAGACCTCTACCACCTAGCAAGGCGATAGTCGGAACTAATGTCTTTGCCCATGAATCAGGGATTCATGCGGATGGAGTCCTAAAGTATACCAGGACTTACGAGGTATTCAATCCTGAGGATGTCGGACTAGAGAGACAGATAGTAATTGGTAAACACTCTGGAAGTCATGCTATTATAAAGAAGTTCCAAGAGTACGGGATTGAGATTTCTCCAGAAATTGCTAATGAACTTCTCCCCAGAGTAAGAGCTCTTGCAGTAGAGTTAAAGAGACCATTGTTTGACAAGGAACTTATGATACTATATCAAGACTACCTAAAGGAAAAGGAATATGTCTCATAAAACACTAACGGAAAAGATATTTGAATCTCACCTCGATAGAGAGCCAAAGGTAGGAGAGGTAGTCGTAGTAGATATAGATTTTGCTATGGGACAGGATGGGACATCTCCCCTTGCCATACAGAAATTTTATGAGATGGGAGGTAAAAAGGTTCTAAAACCAGAAAAGATTGCTTTAGTAATTGACCACGGAGCACCTAGCCCAAATGAAGGCTTCTCTAATCTTCACAAACTAATGAGAGACTTTGCATATGAACAAGGGATAAAGCTCTTTGATATTGGTAGTGGTATATGTCACCAACTAATACCTGAATATGGATTTGCAGGACCCTATGATATTATAGTAGGTGCAGACTCACATACCTGTACATATGGAGCGGTCGGAGCATTTGCTACAGGTATAGGCTCTAGTGAACTTTCTGCGGTTATGCTTTCTGGGAAATTGTGGTTTAAGATACCTGCATCTATAAGAGTTGTTCTATCTGGTAAACTTCCTGCCGGTGTCTATTCTAAAGATATTATCCTCTACTTAGCGAAGCTTATAGGTGCAGATGGTGCTACTTATAAAGCATTAGAATTTGATGGAGAAGTAATAGACCAACTCAGTGTAGATGCTAGATTTACCATATCAAATATGGCGGTAGAGGTAGGGGCAAAGGCAGGAATATTCCCGGTAGACGATAAGACGAAGTTATGGCTCAAAGAACATGGAAGGGAAAATGTTAAAGACTTATCGATAGACCCATTAGCAAACTACGAATCTACTATAGAGATAGACGTAAGTAAACTAGAACCACAGGTTGCCCTGCCCCATAGAGTTGATAATGTAGTAGATATAAGTAAAGTTGGGGATGTTCCTATACATCAAGGATTTATTGGAACTTGCACTAACGGAAGATTAGAGGATTTAGAAATAGCAAGTAAGATCCTTGAAGGTAAACAGATACATCCCAAAGTTAGACTTATAGTCAGCTGTGCGTCGAAAAGTATATACCTAGAGGCGTTAAGACGAGGGATTATAGAGAAGTTGATTAATGCAGGTGCGACTATAATCCCTCCTGGCTGTGGTCCTTGTGTAGGAACTCATGCTGGTGTTCCTTCTGATGGAGAGAATGTAATATCCACCGCTAATAGAAACTTTAAGGGTAGAATGGGCAACAATAAGGCATTTATATATCTAGCATCTCCTGCAACAGTTGCTGTCTCTTGCCTTACAGGAAAAATAACTGACCCGAGGAGGTATCTATGATTATTCGAGGTTTTGCCCATAAATTAGGAGATGATATAAATACTGACTATATAATATCTGGGAAGTATAAGTTCAAGACACTGGATATGAAAGAACTTGCTCAACATATATTTGAAGATATAGAACCTGACTTCATTAAAAAGATAAAACCTGGGGATATTATTGTTGCTGGTAAAAACTTTGGTTGCGGTTCTAGTAGAGAGCAGGCTCCTTTAGTCATTAAAAACGCTGGGCTAAGTGCGGTAGTGGCGGTCTCATTTGCTAGGATATTCTATAGAAATGCTATAAACAACGGATTGCCTCTTGTAGAATGTGATACATCAAATATAGATGATGGGGATGAGTTGGAAATAGAGCTAGAGAAAGGTATTGTTAAAGATATAACCAAAGGTTTTGAAATACAAATAAATCCCCTCCCTCCTTTTATGATGAAGTTATTACAGGATGGAGGATTAGTAGAACACTTTAAAAAATACGGAGGTTTCTCAATTGAGTAAGTATAGGATTTCACTAATAAGAGGAGATGGAACTGGTCCAGAGATTATGGAGGCGGTCATGCTAGTCCTTAATAATACGGGACTAGATATCGAGTGGGAGGAGTGTATTGCAGGAGAATCTGCTTTAGAAAAATATGGAACACCAATACCAGAAGAGACTATAGAAAGCATAAAGAGGAATAAAGTAGCTCTAAAAGGTCCCATAACTACCCCCGTTGGGACAGGTTTTAGGAGTGTAAACGTTGCCCTAAGACAAGAGCTAAAGCTATTCGCAAATGTAAGACCTGTTAAGTCTTTTGAGGGAGTTCCTGCTAAATATAACAATATAGACCTAGTGGTGGTAAGAGAGAATACTGAAGACCTATACGCAGGTGTAGAGCACTATGTAGACGAAGATAAAACCTGTGCAGAAAGCATAAGAATTATTACGAAGAAGGCAAGTGAAAGGATTGTTAGATTTGCATTTAACTATGCAAGAGAGAATAATAGAAAAAAGGTCACCGCTGTTCATAAGGCAAATATAATGAAGTTTACTGATGGATTATTCCTAGATACAGCTAGAGAGATAGCTAAAGATTTCCCCGATATAGAATTTGAAGATAGGATAGTTGACAATATGGCGATGCAGTTAGTGAAAAATCCAGAAAACTTTGATGTAATAGTTACTACTAATCTCTTCGGCGATATACTCTCTGACCTATGTGCAGGTCTTGTAGGAGGATTAGGATTAGCCCCCGGAGCTAATATAGGGGACGAATATGCGGTCTTTGAGGCGGTCCATGGTTCTGCCCCAAAGTATAAAGGACAGTATAAAGTAAATCCAACCGCAGTTATACTAGCCTCTGCCATGATGTTAGGTTATCTTGGAGAGAAAGAATGGGAAAGACGTATAGTACAGGCAGTAGCAGAGACAATAAAAGAGGGTAAGTATATCACCTATGATCTAGGAGGGAACGCATCTACTGTAGAGATGGGTAAAAGGATAGCTGAAAAACTATTAGAGGTATAAAAAGATGTCTATAGAGCAGTATATCCAAACTGTGAAAGCAATGGATAATTCAATCTCTAGGGTCCTTGCAAAACAGGTCGAGGACCCTAATCGTTTCGATTATGGGGGAATAGAAAAGCCGCACTTAGGTTTAGCAGACTCTGAGTATGGTATAAACGATTTGTTAAGTGTTTACTTCTGTCCAGAATCTAGGTTCTATCTAAACAAAGAGTTAAGAGAAAGATTAATAAGGACTCTTGAATATCTAGTAAGGACTCAGCATGAGGATGGCACAATAGACCTATACGAAACCAACTTTTATTCTCCTCCGGATACCTCATTCAGAGTATGGCTTTACGCACCTTGGGTTGAATATCTAAGAAAGATAGGAATAGAAAAGGATATACTCTTTCTTTTGGAACATTTCTTAAAAAGAGCCATCCCCGCACTAAAGAGTGGAGGTTTTCATACACCAAACCACAGATGGGTACAGGCATCTGCACTAGCAAGACTAGGAACCTTATTTAATGATAAGGAATGTAAACTTATCGCCCAAGAGTATCTTGAAGAAGGAATAGACTGTAACAGAGATGGACTTTTCTACGAGAGAAGTTTAGGTGTCTATAATCCCATATGCGGAATTGCTATGCTATGGCTAGCTGAAGATTTAGAAAAACCAGAACTTATAGATTATACAGAAAAGGTTCTAAATCTTGCCACTCACTTTCTAGAACTAGATGGGACACTCTTAAACACGTTTTCTCTTAGACAGGATAGAGGCATCAGAATGCCTGCAGATGTTCGCTACTACTATCTATTTAAAAAGATGGGTATTTTAAGGGAAAATGGCACGTATCTATACGCAAGCGATGTAATATTTAATGGCAATATAAATAGGCTAGGAAAGGGATTTAATCCACTACATCTATTCCTCTTTTATCCCGAGTTTAAAGATGAGGTTATAGAGAGAAAACCTCTACCAAGATATGGAATCTTTCACTTTGAAGACAGCGGTATAGTAAGGATAAATTCAGGCAAGAATAGTCTAACATTTACAAGAGATAGTGATGAATTTCTAACGATAGTAATAGATGATATAGATATCAGATTCCGATATCTTACGTCCTTCTTTGGGAAAGGTCCATTCATTGGTTCTTCTCTAGAAAAAGAAGAATCTGGTTATAGCTTAAAACAAAAACTCATATGGGGCTATGTAGACCTACTTCCAAGGGAAGAGAGAGGAAAGGAAATACAGTGGGACAAGATGAACCATTCCCTAAGAAGATGGATAAAATCGCAAGAGATTAGTACTGATATAACTTTGATTCCAGAGGATTTACAGAAAGCCAAGCTCTGTATAAAAACTGAAGGGTGTAAAGGAGTACTGACAACACTAGAAATATCTCTACCAAAGAATGGAGAGATAACATTTGATGGTAGAGTAACAAGATTAAAAGAGGATACATATCTACTAGAAGATGGGAAGGTCCTATATCAAAAAGAGAATTCTTTCTTTGAGTTGTCTCCTGGCTTTAAATCCCACAAATTGGTTGAATATAGAGGAGATAGGTCTATAAAAAGTAAAGATAAAATCTATATAGCCATAACATTCCAAGTTCCATTTGAACATACTTTAAATCTTTCCTATGGAGAAATTTTCAAATTTAGCTAGGGGGAATACTCCCCCTAGCCTCTTATAGACTACTCAGGTGATTGTTGTATTGTAAACCTACGAGGATAAGAGATGGAATATTGTAAAACAGATTCTTCTCCAGAGTAAGAGCCTATGACTCTCCACAAATAGTTTCCAGACTCAGCTTCTGAAGGTATAGAAGTCTCATAATAATTATAAGGTGTATCAAATCCTAGCACCCATCCCCCTGTCTCTTCTTTTCTTATCTCTCCAGAATACTCCCAACCTTCACCTAAAGAGCTCCACTCAAATGTTACATCTCCTGGGTATATGTTAGCATTATTCTCTGGTTCAGTTAATACTAACTCGGTCGGAGTAGAAACTTCTATACAATCCTCCGATATATTCTCTCCCCAGGTCCCGTATAGAGAAGGATAAATATAGTATGTTGTATTAGGTGCTAGTGTGCCTATAGAGTTAGTAACAATACTCTGTGGCATAGAAGTAATTACTCCAGATCCTAAGGTTTTAAGTATAAATGGTCCATTTGGTGTAGTTCCAACATATATTCTTGACCCTTGAGCTCCTTCTGGAGGAGATGGATCAAAAACAGCGAGAAGTATTAAGGCTGATTTATAGTCAGTTCCATTAACTCTGATATTAGAATAGTATGATCTTAATAGGCTTTCAATGTCAGGCTTAAAGTTTCTATCTAATCTTATTGACCTTATATCAAACTGGTTAGGATGAGTAATAGTATAAATTTCTACACCACTGATACTTATCTCTGTAATTCCCCCATCCCCTGTGGTAAGCGAAAAATTCACCGTTTTTGTCCCATCTGCAGTTACAGAAACTCCATCTTCAGTATCAGCATTAAAAGTCTCTTTACTTGCGGAAATATTATACGTTCCTGCCGGAACAAAAAGGGCATAATTGCCTTGTTCATCTGTAACTGTCGTATAAGTTTTCCCACCTCCTACAGCAGTAATAATAGCTCCCGGTATTCTAGTAGTCTCTAAAACAGAACTAGATACATAACCAGTAATCTTACCTAAACCTACCGATATCGGACCTGGACAACTACATCCACCGTTAACCCCTAAACCTACAAAGGCAACAAGCACCAAGAAGACTAAAATCTTAAAATATCTCACTAAAATCACCTCCCAATAAAATTAAATAGTAGATTTTCGGAAACTCTAAAACTTCTTGTAATCTCACTTTCATTTATAGCTTTACTACATTTCACCCCCACAGCCCAACTATCTTGATTTTTATCCTTTGCCCCTTATCCTAGTAGTAAAATCCCACTAGGAAAGGAGGCGATAACTATGCTAAAATCACAACACTGGTCACAGCATTCATTATACCAAAAGAAGCTCCTGAATTCACTTAAATTACTCCTTAACTCTTATAGGGACAGAATCAAAGAATACTCTGACCTCATCGATACTCTCTTCTACCTTAACCTAGACAACGCCTACAAGGTTTTGTCCCCTT